>CAZCEX010000546.1:0-3331 GCA_964497785.1 uncultured Thermoanaerobaculia bacterium
CGGTCTCGAGGTCCTCAGCAACGACCTCATCTTCTCGGATGGCTTCGAATCGGGCAACACTTCGGCGTGGAACTGAGGTGAGGTATCGGATAGACATTGCTTTGCCTTGACGGGAGTTTCTTTCTTCTCCCGTTGAACCAGGCTGAGCGCGATCAGACCAAGCGGGTCGTTTTCTCCAACCGAGAGGCCGGTGGTCGCGCAAGCTAAAGCATGCGCCTACAATTTTTTAAACCTGTAGCCCGTCAGAATGGTGGCACATGTGTTCGGTGGGAGAGTTTTTAGACAGCCTGTAGAGCTCGGCGGTCCCAGGGAGGGCTTGACATGAACACCTCCTGTCACACATAATTGTGTGACAGGAGGTGTTCATGTCGCCGCCCAGCGAATCAGTCAGGAGAAGCGTGGCCCTGCCGATGTCCCTGGTCAAACGGGCAATGGCGGTGGCGCCCTCCGAACTCCAGGGAAACTTCAATGGGCTCGTCAGGCAATTGCTCGAGGCTTATGTCGAGCAGAGGAGGGTCTACGAGTTCGAACAGGAGATGCAGGTGATGGCGGCCGACCCCGGCATTCAAAGAGAGATCGTTTCGATCGGCAGTGAATTCGCGGCTGCCGAGGGCGATGGCTTTAGTGAAACAGATGATCCGACGCGGTGATATCTATTTCGTCGATCTCGACCCGACCAAAGGGCGGGAGCAACGTGGGCGTCGGCCCGTTCTGGTTGTCTCCGTCGATGCCATCAACTCCCAGCCGCTCGTCGTGACGGTTGTCGTTGGGACCTCTGCCCGCAACGTATCACGCGACTACCAGGTCAATGTCCGGTACGAGGCTGCAGTGACGGGATTGCCCGAGGACACCGTTTTCTTGTGTTTCCAGATTCGGTCCCTCGACCCTGCCAGGTTTCTCGACGACGATGGCGTGCCACGCCCGGCCGGTTTTGTGCCAGATTCACATATGGCTTGTGCAGACCAAGCCCTCAGGATGGTGTTGGGGCTGTAGACCACGTCAGACCTGTACCGTATAGGCGCTTAAGCTTTGCGCCTCTCAATAAAGTTGAGAGCTGAGCCTCTTGCAAAACTCGCCAGCATTCCCTCTTGATGCGAGATTTAGAATCCGCGGACAGGGGTAAGGCCTGTCCCTACAATAATAAACGTAGGGCCGGGGTTTACCCCCGGCCGCGATCTCAGGAATATTGCGAGGAGCTGGGCTCTTAGCCAGCGCTCTTGTCGTTGGCTGAAAGGCCCACGGGAGCGTTGCCGCTTTCGGGTTCTTCCGGGGCGACCGTTTCTTCGGTGGCAGCCGGGGCCTCTATTTGTTCCTCGACACCGGAGAAGCCTTTGCCGAGCAGATCGCTGACGGCCTTGCCGCCTTTTGCCGTTGCATAGTCCAGGATGATGGGCAAGAACTGGCTCACCATGGCAGGATCAAGGCCGAGTTTGCTGAAGGTGTCGCCGAGCCCGAGGGCGCCGACCACCTGGCCGCCGACACCACCGCTGTTACCGAGCAGAGAGCTGGCCGCCCCGAGAAGGTCGGATGTGCCCGAATCCTCCTCCGTTGCACCATCTCCGAGGATGCTGCCGAGCTCAGGGACTGCAGTTGTCACAGTCGAGAAATCGTCATTTCCGAGCTGGCTCTTGGCGACGCCCAGGAGGGCGGCAGTTCCGCCGCTCGCCTGATCGGATGTGATGCCGAGAGTGTTCGTGAGCTGGTCCACGAGCTCGAAGGTGTAGGCGAGTGGGCACAGTGCCAGGAGTGCTCCGACGATGACGCAGTACTTTTTCATGATGACCCCCCTTGGATCCAATATCGGTTTGCCGACCACAAAATTGTGCTCATGGCGCAGAACTCATCTTGCAGTGTAGCGGGGTTCACGATAGAATTTACCGAACGATCGTTCGGTATTTGGAGGATCCGTGTCTGAAACCCTGATTCCCTGGGTATTCTTTTTGACCTACATCGTGGCGATCTCCGGGCTTGCATGGTGGAACCGGCGCAAGGCCACGTCGATCCAGGCGTTTTCGGTCGGTAGCCGGCGGGTTCCCCCGTTCTTCATCGGCCTGTCGCTGGCGGCGAACATGACCTCCGTGGCCACGTTCGTCATCAACCCGGGTTTGATCCATGCTTACGGCTGGGCCGGCGTCGTCGGCTACGGCATCGCGGCGCCCATGGGGATTTTCCTCGGCCTGATCGTGACGTCGAAGCAGTTCCGCAGGGTGGGGGACCAGCTGACAGTCCTCACGGTGCCGCAGTGGCTCGGAGAGCGCTACGGCGACACCAGGGTGACGATCTTCTTTGCCTTCATCAGCATGCTGCAGGTCACCTTCCTCGTTCTCATCGTCGCCGCGCTGGTGCACGTGCTGATGTTGGTTCTCCACTTGCCGATGTGGTGGGCTCTGATAATCGTCGTTGGTTTCACCTTCGCATACATCCTGCTCGGCGGAGCGGCGATGCACGTGTGGTCGAACAGTCTGCAGGCGGTCACGATGATTGCCGTAGCATTCCTTTTGGTGGCCTCCGGATGGTCGCTCTTCGCGGACGGCCTTGGCGTCTTCGTGGAGCGCCTGCAGGCCGTCGGTCCGTATTACGCGTCGTGGACGAACCCCGACAGCTTGCTCTTCCGGGATTTCTTCGAGGTCGTGGTGGCGAACTTCATCATCGGGGTGGCCATCATCATGCAGCCCCACATCATGTCGAAGTCGCTCTACCTTCGGTCCGAGCGCGACGTCAACGTCTACCTCGCAACGGCGATGGTGGCGGGGACCATCTTTACTTCGGTCCTGGTGGTGGGCCTCTTCGCCCGGCTCGAGCTCGGCGCCGACATTGCACCGGACAGCGTGGTGGCCACCTACATCATCTCCCACTTCGCGCCGACGATGCGGGCTTTCGTCATGCTTGGTGTGTTGGCGGCTGGGTTCTCGACCTTGGAGGGGGTGGCCCTGGCATTGTCGTCCATCTTCGCGAACGATCTGTACGGAGGTGTGAAACGCCTCAAAGGCATGGACGGCGAAACCCTCAAGAAACGGTTGTTGCCCGCAGGGAGGATCTTCCTGGTGGCGCTGGCGCCCGTGACCCTCCTGCTCGCCTGGTGGCAGATCGTGAAGCCTTCACTGTCGGTGGCGATCTTCGCGCAGAACGGTATCTATGGGCTCTTCGCGGCGACATTCGCGCCGGTGCTCTTCGGGATCTTCTCGAGCCGGGCCACTCGCGGTCTCGCGTTGCTTGCGTCGCTGACCGCCCTGGTGGTCCACTACGGCATGTACTACGGCGGCATCACCCACTACCACAACAACCCGGCTGTGCCTGCCGCCTGCGCCCTGGTTCTCAGCTCGGCGGTGAT
>CAZCEX010000547.1:0-3326 GCA_964497785.1 uncultured Thermoanaerobaculia bacterium
AGCGGTTGTAGAGGTGGTACAGCCCGCCCTCAATCAGAATCCGTGGTGCTCTCGGTATCGCAAGACCGTATTCAAGGACAATCCATCATTCTGCCGGGAGTGTCTGACCTGAGATAGCACCGATAGTGAAGAGGCTGAGGGGCCCTGGTTGCCGGGGCGCCTGGTCGATGCTTGGGGACGCCGACGAGAGGTCAGGCACCAGCGAGGTCGGCAGGGAGCGTGACGCCTCCGCCGGCAGTGCGGCGCCGAGCGCCGCGAGCACACAAACAGCGACGAAAGATAAAAGCCGCTCGCCTTTCGCCGCCGTAGTCGCCATGGGTCGATTGTAACGTCGTAGGCTCAGACGGCCCTTCTATCGGTAGGCCTCGCTGCGATGTGCGATTCGCACCACGACCACAATCAGGTGGTCGTCCTCGATGGTGTAGAGGATTCGGTACTGACCCTCGCGCACCCGGTAGACAGGCGGTGACACGTCGGTGAGCTTGACGACGCCTGGGGGGCGAGGATACTCCGCCAAGCCGTTGATCCTCTCAGCGACCTTCCTCTGAGCCTGCCTGTCGAGCCTTCGAAGCTGTCGCCTTGCTGTGTTGGAGACCTCGATGATGTTAAGCCATCGCTCCTTACAGCCCCAACTCCCTCTTCACCTCGTCCCAGGGAATTGTGCCGTTCTCCTTCATCTCGACAAGCGCTTTCTTGACCTCCCGGATGTCGATCTCTTTCTCCATCTGCTCGAGATACTCCAGGTCCTCAATCGGCACTACGGCTGCGAGCTGCTTACCACGACGAGTAATCCGTACGCGGTCCTTTCCATAGGCGACTCGGTTGAGCACCTCGGCGAGGTTCTCTCGGACCTCAGTAGTGTTGACGCTGTCCACGGTACCATCCCTTCTGTACGTAATGTACATTATGCCCATGTTTCTGTCCATTCGTGTCTCGGACCACTTCAGAACCGTCGCGCTCAAAACGGATTGGAGGCCGCCAGCGTCGCCACGCTCGATTGCAGCGCTCTGCGTCCGAGTGGGTACCTTCTCGTGGCTCCGCGGGGGGCGCGCCGATTCAGATCTAACCCAGGACGATTCCGCACGCATTTATGCCAGGTCAGACAGATCCGACACTGTTGATCGCCGTGTCGGCAAGCAGCGTTTGGGACCTCTTTGTCTGCACTCTAGGCCGCACTCAGAATCCTATTGGTCACACTGAGGAGGAAAACCGAGCCGACGGGCGCGCCGCAGCACCATCACGATGCAGAAGAAGTTGACGGCGACAGCGGCGCTACCGAAAACCACTTTGATCACGTGCAGGCGTGTGATCTCTTCAGTCAGATACAAGAGCGTGCCTCCAGTGACAACCACCAAGATCACCAGTGGCAACTCGACCAGGAGGTCAATCCAATAGTGCAGGCGAATCGTGGCCGGGTGGAGGTCTTTTTGTCGAAACGGCATGATCTCGATCACCGCCTCGGTTGCCACCACCCCACCCCACAACGACAGCACCATGAGGTGCACAAGGGGCATGATCTCCGAGATATTCGTGCTCATGAGGTCATCGCAACGGTACCACGACGCCAATCGCTAATTGGTAAAATCGGACGTCTTTTTAATATTGCATTATCAAAACGACGTCTATATCATAGTTTCATGTACATTAATCGGCTGCTGTCATCGCCCCTCCATGAGCTCGCCAGCGCGCCCATCGGACGCGGCCTAATACTCACCGGCGCCCGCCAGACAGGCAAGACCACGATGCTCCGGCGCGAGTTTGTCCCCCCGTATCAGTACTACACCTTCGACGAACTGTTGTCCCGTGATGCCCTGTCCCGGCGTCCAGCGGCAGAGTGGATCCGGCGGGCGGCATCGTGCGTCTTCGACGAGGTTCAGAAAGCCCCGACTTTTTTCGGCACTGTCAAACGCATCCTCGACGACGGCCCGGCCGATCAGAAGATCATCCTCTCCGGAAGCGCACAGATCCAGCTTCTCGACGGAGTGCGGGAGACCCTCGCAGGAAGGGTTGTGACTCGCGAGCTTTACCCCCTCACGGTGGCCGAGCTGGCCGGGGTAAAGCGGCCACTGGCACTGGATCTTCTCGCATGCTCGTCGCGATCAGAGGTCGCAGCTCTTCTTGGCGAAGCTGCTTTGACGGTAGGCGAAGCCATTGGTGAGGTTGGCGACAGCCTCTCCCACCTGCTGGTGTTCGGTGGCATGCCGGTCGTGGTCGGCCTAGAGGACCCGTCTCACCGGTGGCTCTGGCTCGACGAATATTGCCAGACCTACCTGCAGCGAGATCTCGCCGACCTCGGCCGCGTATCCGATCTCGACGACTTCGTGCGCCTCGAAAAAGTCGCGGCTGCGAGAACGGCCGGTCTGGTCAACTTCTCCGACCTGGCGCGAGACGCGGACATGTCGCCGATTACTGCCAAAAAATACCTGCGCTACCTCGAGCTGAGCTACCAGACGTTCCTTCTCGCGGCCTTTAGGGGGCGTTCCGCTCAGCGCCTGACAAAGGCGCCTCGGCTGCACTGGGTCGACCTCGGCATTCAGCGCACACTCTGCAGGAATCGCGACGGCCTCACCGGCGCCCAATTCGAGACCGCCATCGTCATCGAGATCCACAAGCTGGTCCGGACACTCAGGCTCGACGTTGAACTGAGTCATTTCCGCACCAAAGACGGCCGCGAAGTTGACCTCCTGGTACGGCTACCATCCGGCGCCTACCTCGCCATCGAGGTCAAGGCCGGCGAAAGGGCCGCACGCTTCGACGCTCGCCACATGCGTGACCTCGAGCAGTATCTCGATGGTCCACTGCTTGCCGGCCTGGTGATCTACCGCGGACAGCACGTTCGTTCGTGGGGGGACAAGTTATTCGCCGTTCCCGCCACCACTCTATTCGCCTCGTCACCGAAGTAAACCGAGCCACGTTCCCATCAAGATGCTGAAGAGCTATGCGGCGACCGAAGACCAGGCGCTCGTGTCCCCCAACCCAAAGCAGTCGGCGAAAACGATCATAGGGCCGAAGAAAACACTGTCGAACTGCACCTGGCGTATGCATCTCCGCCAGGTCAGACACATCCGATACTGTTGGGCATTGATGTGGCACCGACGTTGATCGGACGCGGGGCGAGAAGGAGATCATCCGCGAGTTCCTTGAGGCGTATGAGAAGAGCTGACTATGGCAAAAGGCAGCGTCTCGAAAATCTTCTCAAAGTTGGTTCTCTCGCAGAGATGCTGAGGACGCAGAGAAAACAGGTCCAATATTTCTGAACCCTGTGCCATTGCGAGAGTTCCTGGCAAAGTGAGTTCAATGGTGGTAGCAGGCGTCCCGCCTGCGAT
>CAZCEX010000548.1:0-3323 GCA_964497785.1 uncultured Thermoanaerobaculia bacterium
GGCCCTTTGAAATCACGGACTACTACCGAACGGCGTTTGTCGGTGCTCCGGTGGTGGGCCCGAAAGGGCAATCACTCGCCTTTTCGGTGGTGCGCTATGACATTGAAGCAGCTGAGAGCTGGTCCGAAATCTGGCTCATGGGGAAAGACGGCTGTCAGCTTCGACAGATGACCTTTGGCCGCCACCACGATTCCGGACCAGTATTCTCACCAGATGGCGTTCAGGTCGTCTTTGTTTCCGATCGAAAGCACGGTCAACAGCTGTGGCGGATCGGGGTGGATGGGGGTGAAGCCCGCCAGCTCACGGACTTCCCGGACGGTGTGGCCGACCCGGTCTGGTCGCCGGACGGCACGACCATCGCGGTGACGGCCGAGGTCTACCCCGAGTGCGGCGGTGACGCCGAGTGCAACAGGACCATCGCCGAGGCGATCGAAGAGAGCCCACTGTCAGTTCATATGGCCGATGAGTTGCTTTTCAGGCACTGGTCGTCGTGGCGGGACGGCAAGGCCCAGCATATCTTGCTGATCGATGCCGAGACTGGAGAGGTCGAACGCGACCTGACGCCGGGTCGCTGGGACAGTCCTGTTTTCTCAGTTGGTGGGGGGGTGGGCTACGCCTTCAGCCCAGACGGCACTGCTCTATGTTTCGCGAGCAATCGCGACAAGGACCAGGCCGGCTCGACCAACGTCGATCTGTGGATTGTCGATGTCAATGGCAACGACGCCCACCCCGAAGCGAAGAATCTGACGCAGGCCAACCGCGGATGGGACGGTCATCCACGCTTCTCGGCGGATGGGAAACACATCGCTTTTCTCAGCCAAGAGACACCGGGTTACGAATCCGATCTCAAGCGTCTCGCCGTCGTCGATCTGTCGAGTGGGCAGGTACGATACCTGACGGACCGAATGACATTCGACAACTGGGTGGACGACATGCGGTGGATGCCGGACGGGCAATCGCTGGTATTTCAGGCCCAGGTCGGCGGTCGTACCCCGCTGTATCGTCTACCGGTGTCTGGTGGGGAGGCGACGCGAGTTCACACCGATGCATCGATTGGCGGTTGGCAGCTCACCGACGGGAGCGCGGTGGTGATCTACTCCGCGAGCGGAATCTCGCGCCCTCCGGAGATCTACCGGGTCGGGGTGGATGGCACGGGTTATCAGCGTTTGACATGGTTCAATCAACAGCTCGAGGAGGAGGTCGACATCAGGCCGGCTGAAGAGATGTGGATTGACGGTCCGGACGGTCGCCGCATCCACGTCTGGCTCGTCAAGCCCCACGGTTTTGACCCCGCGCAGACCTATCCCTTGATCCTCAACGTGCACGGCGGACCGCAGATGCAGTGGAAGGACCGCTTTCGCGGCGACTGGCAGGTCTATCCCGGCAAGGGCTACGCTGTTGCCTTTCCCAACCCGACCGGGTCTGCGGGCTTCGGCCAGGACCTCGTCGACGGCATCGCCTGTGACTGGAACGGGGCGGTCTACCGGGATCTGGAGCTCGTCACCGATCGTCTCGCGAGCCTGTCGTGGGTCGATGACGAACGTTTGGGGGCGATGGGTTGGTCCTGGGGCGGCTACATGATGATGTGGTTCGAAGGACACACGGAGAGATTCAAGGCGCTGGCGTCGATGATGGGAGTGTATGACCTGCGGTCGATGTACAGCGGCACCGAAGAGCTGTGGTTTCCCGAGCACGATCTCTGCGGCCCACCCTGGACGAATGCCGAGGAGTACCGAGAGTGGTCTCCCTCGTCATCCGTCGAGTCCTTTTCGACCCCATGCCTGGTGATCACCGGCGAGCGTGACTACCGGGTGCCCTACACTCAGAGCATTCAGTTTTTCACTGATCTCAGGAAACGGGATGTCCCGGCGCGTCTTGTTGTTTTTCCAGAGTCGGGCCACTGGCCGAGCTGGTACGAGATGGCTTTTTACTACACAGTGCACCTGGACTGGTTCCAACGTTGGCTCGGTGGTGGTGGCCCCCCGTGGTCGCCCGAAGCCTTCATGCGCGGCGAAGCGTTCTGAGAGGTTTCCGGTCGGGCCTCGAGGTGGTGTATAACCGAACTGAACGGAGAAGAACATGGCTGGAATCTTCAAGGCGTATGACATCCGGGGTACCTACCCCGACCAGGTGACCGAGGACATCGGATTCAAGGTGGGCTACTACTTTCGCGACCTGCTCGACGAGGAGGACCTGTCGCGAGGACCGGTCGTCGTTGTGTCACGCGACATGCGCTCGCACTCCGTGCCCCTTGCCGATGCGCTGCAGCGGGGTCTGCGGGCTCGCGGCGTGGCGGTCGTTGACATCGGCGTAGCCGACACCCCTCAGAACTACTTCGGGATCGGCTATCTCGGCGCCTCTGGTGGAATCCAGGTGACGGCCAGTCACAACCCCGCCAAATACAACGGATTCAAGATGTCGCGCCGCGATGCCATTCCGGTGTCCTACGAGACGGGCATCGCGGTCTTAGAGGACCTGGTTGCCCGAAGCACGGTTGATACGGCGAGCGAGCCGCAGGCCGCCTACGAGCAGCGGGATGTTTTTGAGGCCTACGGCGAGCACGTGCTCGCTCGACTCAACCACGTCGGACCGAGGCTCAAGGTTGCCGCCGATGCAGCCAACGGGATGGCGACCATCTACCTGCCCATCCTCGACCGGCTCAACATCGAGCTCGTACCCCTGTGGTTCGAGCTCGACGGGACCTTCCCCAACCACGAGGCCAACCCTCTCAAGCTCGAGAACCTGGTCGACCTGCAAGCAGCAGTGCTCGAGCACTGCTGCGATTTCGGCGTTTCCTTCGACGGCGACGCCGACCGGGCGATGTTCATCGACGAGAAGGGACAGGTCATCACGGCGGACATGATCACTGGTCTTCTCGCACCGCGATTCCTGAGATCGGAGCCAGGCGCCGCCATCCTCTACGACCTGCGTTCGTCGTGGGCGACGAAGGAAGCCATTGAGGAGGCCGGCGGCGAGCCCATTCGCGAGCGGGTGGGACATAGCTTCATGAAGGCCACCATGCGCCGCTACAATTCGCCCTTCGGCGGCGAGCTGGCGGGCCACTTCTACTTTCGCGACAACTTCACCGCAGATTCTTCGATCATGACGGTGGTCGAGGTTCTCGACCACCTGCGGGAGACGGGTCGGCCGTTGTCGGAGCTCGTGGCGCCATTGCACCGCTACTTCGCCACCGGCGAGATCAACTTCCACGTCGAGGACAAGGAGGGCATGATCCGGCGTCTGGGCGAGGACTTCGGCGACGGCGAGGTGGATCACCTCGACGGGATCACGGTGCAGTTCGACGACTGGTGGTTCAACGTGCG
>CAZCEX010000549.1:0-3322 GCA_964497785.1 uncultured Thermoanaerobaculia bacterium
TCTACCTCATCCGCGACCTGAAAGAGGGGCTTGGACTCAGTGTCGTTCAGATTCTGCGTGAAGTCTCTGACCTCTTCAGCAAACTCGTCCGAGACCTGATACCAACCCTTACCAACATCAAAGCGCGTTCCCCTGTAGCCGAAACGCTTCACCTTGAACCCTTTTTGAGGGTTGAACGGGTGGAGACGAATAAACTTCGCCATATAACCTCTCCTTTAACTTAAAACCGCTTGAACGGAAAATCCACCACAACGGGTGGAATAATCATCCGTTGAAAACGCTACGCCTTTGTTGTCTCAAGCGCGGCCCAAGGAATCTGCTGAACGGCACATTGCGTGATTGCGTCAGCCGCGAAGAAGTTGAGGGTCGGGATGCCAGCAGCATCGTAGACCACCTGGACTTCCAGCGTAAGTGCTGCCGCATTCACAATCTTCTTGCCACCAGCGGTTCCGCCCGTATCGCCGTCAACTGCGAGAATCCAACCAGCGGTTGGGAGCGTCACGGTATGAGCCGCGACAGCAATGGCAGTTGTCCATGCAGGGACGGTTCCAACTCCAGCGAGGTCATCGGCAACGTCACGGAGGGCAGTTGCCAGAGTAGGAGTTCCAGCGGAGTCATTGGGCGTAAGGTTGGCACCCCCTGTGCCGAATTCTGTGGTAATCGCCGCCATGTCAAAATCCTCCCGTAAAGCGACCTGTAGCCGCTATGGTATCATACTACAAGCGACCTTGTCGATGTTTATTCAGAGAAGACAAGGATGTCTACGTCGAGGGTGGACAGGTCGATTGCCCCGGCCTCTGCGCCTGTGGAGATGATGTAGACCTCCAGCTTGTCGGCGACACGGTCGTAGACGTAGCCCCAATCGGAGCCGACCTGCGCTCCCGAGGTTGCGCCGATGATGGTCTTCCCCGGAAGAAGAACGTCCAGTCCGAGAGGGAATCCGCCAGCAACGTAGGGGTTCTCACCCACCACATTGATGCGGTCCACGAAGGTCGGAGCCGTTGGCATTTCGCCCGCGTTCGCTGCAACGGTTACTGTAAGGGCCATCGTATTTCTCCTTTTGTGAAAATTCGATACCTCCGTGCGCGGAGATTATCCGCACACGGAAGCACAAAACTACCGATACACGAACCAAAGCAACACTTACGTTACTTTGATACCCGAGGTCTTGACCACGGCGGGTTCGTAAGCGTATTTCACATCCATCCGGAGAGAGATGACGATGATAAGCTCACCTGCCATGATGTCCTTGTCTGTTTCGAACTCAACCTGTCGCCAGAGGCCGACATGGATGTTCTTCGGGTCGAGCAAAAGCATCTCGGTTTCGTTGGTTCCGCCGCCGAGATTCTCGGGGAAGATGGGAACGCCAGCCACCGGGACACCAGCGTAGGTTGCCCGAACGCCTTCCAGCAGGAAGCGGTCACCCACGGCTGTTGCTCTGTCGGCCAGAGAATCCCGGTAGTCCGTCTCCGCATCCATCGAGGTCATGAAGGCCAGCGAACGGCGGTCCCGGAGGAACTCCACAGGCATGGTCTTCAGGGTGGACTTGAGGACGGTCTTGGACAGGTTCACTGTGCCAGCCGCAACAACATTCGTTGTGGCCTGTTTCCGGATGCCATCGAGAACGGCATAGAACGGAGTGCCCGAAGTTGTGTCACCGTTGGCGATGAGGTCATCCATGTCACGGGCAACACCCTTACCCGCCGCCGAAATGATGTGGTTCTTGAAGCCATCGCCCTCGATGTTGTCCTCAAGCACTTCCTTGGACATGCGGATTTCTGCCTTCAGAAGCTGTGCTTGCAGAAGGGACTTGGAAAGGTCGGGCTTTGACCTCTGGGCCACTGGAAGCGCGGTCGCTTCGTAGCCGGGTTGAAGAACACGAGAACCGAAACGCATGGTGTCGATGCGCTGTTCCCGCGACTTCATAGGCACAACCTGGTGGCCTGGGGACCTAAAGCCAGCTTTGCTGAGAAGTACTTAAAAAAGGGTCACGAAATTGCCATTGAAGGTAAGCTAAGTCACAGATCATACGATGATGATAAAGGCAATAAAAGATACATTACTGAGGTGGTTGTAAATAATATCCTGATGTTACGAAGCGGTAAATAATTTATCCTCGATAATTCCTGGAAAGCCTGCATAATATATAGCAGGCTTTTTTTATTTAGATTATTTATAAATAATATCTATCTTTGTCGTATCCATTTATTAAAAATATCAAGTGTCATGAACAATATGGATTGGGTAATGGAGGACAATTCCCTGAATAAAGATTTTGAGTTTACCAATTCAAGTAAGGCTATGAAATTCATTAACGATGTAAGCATATTAGCCAAAGATTACAAGCAAGATCCTGATATTCATTTACATTCTGAAAGATTTGTGAGTGTTGCAATTTCAATTCAAAATAAAAATTCCATTTCCGAAAATGAAATACGACTAGCTAACCTGATTAATAGAATTGGATAACCCGCCCCATCAAAGTAGTTTTCTTATCAAATTAATCATTTACTGAATTTTCATACTTTTGCATAATTACTGATATCAATGATATATGCAAATTCAGATATTTGAGTTCGTTGAAGGTGCTAAAAAAGCTCAGGGTTTAACTATCATCATAGATGTATTTCGTGCTTTTTCCCTGGCTGTTTATGCATTTGATAGGGGTGCTGAGCGAATTATACCGGTAGAAAATGTTGATCAGGCTTTTAACCTGAAGAAAACCAATCCTGAATATATCCTGGTTGGAGAAAGACAAGAAAGAAAAGTACCTGGATTTGATTTTGGCAATTCTCCCACTGAAATAAATAAATTCGACTTTAGTGGAAAAACCATAATCCATACCACCAGTGCTGGTACAAAGGGTCTGACAAATGCTTCACATGCTTCAGAAATTATTACCGGTAGTTTTGTTAATGCAAAAGCCATTATACAATATATTCGAGATAAAAATCCAGAAATCGTTTCTCTTGTAGCCATGGGCTTTAGAGCCCAAACAAGCGCTGATGAAGACATTCTATGTGCTCAATACATTAAAAATGAGTTAGAGGGAGAACCTAATGATTATATGAAAATGATCTCAGTTATAAGGGAAGGAACTGGATCACGATTTTTTGATCCATCAAACCAGAAACATTCTCCTCCTAGCGATTTTGACCTTTGCCTGGATATCGACAGATTTTCATTTGTACTGGAAGCAATAAAAAAGGGATCCCAAATTGAATTACGAAAGATTCCTATAAATCTTAATAAAAATGCTTAACATCACTAAACCAACACTTTTACTGGATGAGAAAAAATGTAGGAAAAACATCAAACGGAT
>CAZCEX010000550.1:0-3301 GCA_964497785.1 uncultured Thermoanaerobaculia bacterium
CTTTCTCGACAAGTACGAGATGGCCGAGCTCGCCGAGCCCGGAGCGACCTTCCTGGTCAACTCCCCCTTCACCCCCGAAGAGACGTGGCAGCGCTTCCCGCGTGAGGTCCAGGAGACCATCATCGAGAATAAGCTCAAGGTCTACTGCATCGACGCCACAACAGTTGCGCAGGACGCCGGCATGGGTCGGCGCACCAATACCATCATGCAGACCTGCTTCTTCGCCATCTCGGGCATTCTGCCGCGAGACGAAGCGATCGCGAAGATCAAGGGCGCCATCAAAAAGACCTACGGCCTGAAGGGCGACGAGATCGTTCAGCTCAACTACCGTGCCGTCGACTCGTCTCTTGCGAACCTGCACGAGGTTTCCGTGCCGGACGCCATCAGCACCGACCGCGACCGGCCGCCAATCGTCTCCGTTGAGGCGCCTGACTTCATCCAGAGGGTGACCGCCGTCATGCTCGCCAACAAGGGTGACCTGCTGCCGGTCTCCGCCTTCCCACCCGACGGCACCTGGCCCCTGGGCACCACGCAGTGGGAAAAGCGCAACATCGCAATTGACATCCCCGAGTGGGACGAGGAGCTGTGCATCCAGTGCAACAAATGCGCGATGGTCTGCCCCCACGCAGCGATCCGCGCCAAGGTCTTCGCACCCGAACTGCTGGACGATGCACCGCCGACCTACAAAGCGGTCGACTACAAGGCGAAGGACTTCAAAGGTAGCAAATATACGATCCAGATTGCGCCCGAGGACTGCACGGGCTGCACCCTGTGCGTCAAGGTGTGCCCGGTCAAAGACAAGACCAACCCGAAACACAAAGCTCTCGACATGGTGCCGCAGATGCCTCTACGCGAGCAGGAAAAAGCCAACTTCGAGTATTTCCTGTCCCTGCCGGAGGTCGACCGCACAGCCGTCAAGATGGACGTCAAGGGTTCGCAGTTCCTGCTGCCCCTCTTCGAGTACTCCGGCGCCTGCGAAGGCTGCGGCGAGACACCATACGTCAAGCTACTCACCCAGCTCTTTGGCGACCGCGCCCTGATCTCCAACGCGACCGGCTGCTCGTCGATCTACGGCGGCAATTTGCCGACCAACCCCTACGCCATTGACAGCAACGGCCGCGGCCCAGCGTGGTCGAACTCGCTGTTCGAAGACAACGCCGAGTTTGGTTTCGGTTTCCGCCTCGCCATCGACCAGAACCGGAAGAGCGCCGTCCACCTGCTCAAATACCTCGCCGAGCCGATCGGCAGCGAGCTCGTCGACGGACTCATCACCGCCAACCAGGGAGACGAAGCCGGTATCGCTGCCCAGCGCGAGCGCGTCGACGTCTTGCGGAAGAAACTCGCCGGCAACGCTTCGCCCGAGGCTCGACGCCTCGACCTCGTCGCCGACTACCTCGTCAAGAAGAGCGTCTGGGCCGTCGGTGGCGACGGCTGGGCCTACGACATCGGCTACGGCGGTCTCGATCACGTGCTCGCGACCGGCCGCAACGTCAACGTCCTGGTTCTCGACACCGGCGTCTACTCGAATACCGGCGGTCAGGCCTCCAAGGCAACCCCGATGGCCGCGTCCGCCAAGTTCGCTATGAGCGGCAAGGAGATCGACAAGAAGGATCTCGGCCTCATGGCTATGGCCTACGGCCACGTCTACGTCGCCCAGATCGCTTTCGGGTCCAAGGACCGGCAGACGGTGCAGGCCTTCCTCGAGGCCGACAGCTACGATGGACCGTCCTTGATCATCGCTTACTCCCACTGCATCGCCCACGGCTATAACCTGGCCGCCAGCCTCGAGCACCAGGAGATGGTGGTCGATTCGGGCTTCTGGCCCCTCTATCGCTTCGATCCCCGCCGGACGTTGGTCGGAGAGAACCCCCTCAAGCTCGACTCCAAACCGCCCAAGACCTCATTCGAGCAGTTCGCGATGACCGAGACCCGCTTCCGCATGCTCATGAAAACCAATCCGGAACGAGCCAAGATGCTCATCGCCAAAGCACAGCGCGCCGTCACTGCCCGCTTCGACGTTTACAAGCAGCTGGCCGGCATGAGCTTCTCCTCGGGTTCCACCGACGACGCGAACTGAAGGAAGGACAGTACCGATGGATCTTAAAACCACGTATCTCGGACTCGAGCTCGCCAGCCCCATCGTCTGCGGGGCCGCCCCCCTCGGCACCAACCTCGACACCATGCGTCTGCTCGAGGATGCCGGAATCGGCGCTATTGTCCTTCCGTCCCTCTTCGAGGAGGAGATCCTCGCCGCCGCCCAGGCGGTGATGGAGATGGAGTCCGCCGGCGCCGGTTCCGCTGAGGCCTCCTCCTACCTGCCCAACCCGGACGGTTACCACATCGGGCCGAGCCAATACCTCGACCACCTCAAAGCGGCCAAGGACGCCCTCTCCGTGCCCATCATCGGCTCGCTCAACGGCACCAGCCCCGGCGGCTGGACCCGTTACGCGGAGAAGATGGAAGCCGCCGGCGCCGACGCCATCGAGCTCAACACCTACCTGTTGGCAACCGACCCCGCCCTCACCGGCGCCGCCGCCGAGGAGCAGACCCTCGAGGTCGTGCGTGAGGTTCGGGCAGCGGTGTCGATTCCCGTAAGCGTCAAGCTGTCGCCGTTCTTCTCTTCGATGCCCAACATGGCACAGCGCCTGGTCGACGCAGGGGCCAACGGCCTCGTGCTCTTCAACCGCTTCTACCAGCCCGACATCGACATCGAGGAGCTCGACGTCGTACCCAACCTGCGCCTGTCCTCGGCAGAGGAGCTGCGCCTGCGTCTGCGTTGGCTGGCCCTGCTCTCGGCCCAGGTCGAGACCGACTACTCCTGCACCGGCGGTGCCCACAATGCCGTCGACGTCATCAAGGCCATCATGGCCGGCGCGTGCAACGTGCAGATGGTTTCGGCCCTGCTCATCCACGGGCCCGACCACGTCAAGCGCACCCTCGAAGCCATTGATTTCTGGATGACCGAGCACGAGTACGAGGGCGTCGAGCAAATGAAGGGCTCGATGAACTTCGCCAAGACCCCGAACCCTGGCGCCTATACACGAGCCAATTACATGCGCATGCTCGATAGCTGGGAATATTGAGGGCTCTTAAACTCTGAGACAAAACGCGGGCTTCGGCCCGCGTTTTTCTTTTCCGTAGCGATCCGCTCTGCCGGCCTATTCCCCAGCCCCGGCCTTCTGGGAGGCCGTAGGACGGCCATCCCAGCGTCGCATGAGCAGCGCGGTCGCGCGTAGAAGGCTGGAGCGTCTGCGACCACGCTGCTCAAGCGAGCGGCGGCCTACCTCGCATCCGTGGCATC
>CAZCEX010000551.1:0-3297 GCA_964497785.1 uncultured Thermoanaerobaculia bacterium
ACGAGATCTCACTCGCCTGCTCGCCGAGGAGGTCGGTGATCTTGAGGCGATCGAGATCGAGGTCCCAGCGGCCGTCGTCATGTCCGATCTCGCCGAGAACATCCTTGACCAACCGTTCGAGGTCGCCCGGCCGGGTACCTCCCGAAACCTCGCCAAGGAGAATGAGGTCATGCCCCTTGACCGCGGTCTCGACCGCAACCCGTGCAAAGGGGTCGATCTCGAGACAAGCGTCGAGCACGGCGTCGCTGACCTGGTCGCAGATCTTGTCCGGGTGACCGTCCGCCACCGACTCCGACGTAAAGAGATACGTGTTGTCGTCGCTCATTGTTGAATCCGCCATGGTTACTCCTGTGGTCTGACACGGGCAATCGCTCTGCCACGTGGTTTGTTTTGAAAACCGGCTGTCCCAGCAGGGTGTGCCGATTGCTGTCGTCGATTATTCCCTCAAAGTCCCTCCCCTACCGTTGCCGAGTCGCGTTCGGTTGGGGTGGCACCACGAAAAAACCCACCGCGGTGCGCGGCGGGTTGAGGCTGGCTCCTGACCGTTCGCGCTTTAGCGTCATTTCTTTTAGGCGCCCGCAAGCTGCAAGGTCAAATCGGCGCCTTGGACCGGCGAATATTACCACACGCAACGGCAGTCGCTGACATCGGAAGATTCAACGTCGGTTTTCCGGTAGCGGCCCACCATCATTAGGCCCACAATAGGACCATGATGAACACAGAGCTTCCACCGCACGACGAAATGATGGTGGCCTTCCTCGGCCGCGATTCCTCCTACGACGGCGTATTCGTCACCGCCGTCACCACCACCGGCATCTTCTGTCGGCCGACCTGTCCAGCGCGCAAGCCGCGACCGGAGAATATCGAGTTCTACCGCGCCCCAACCGACGCCCTTGTGGCGGGTTTTCGCCCGTGCAAACGCTGCCGGCCCCTGGCACTCGACGCGGCCACTCCCGAATGGGTCGACGAACTCCTCGCCGACGTCGAGGCCGATCCGCTGCGCCGTTGGAAGGACCACGACCTACGCGACCGGGGCCTGGACCCCGATACCGTGCGCCGTTGGTTCCAGCGCCACCACGGCATCACCTTTCACACCTACCACCGCAGCCGCCGTCTCGGCCTCGCACTGGGCCAGATCCGCTCGGGAGAAGACGTCACCTCCGCCGCGTTCGGTTCGGGTTACGAATCGTTGTCGGGTTTCAACGACGCCTTCCGGCAGCTCTTCGGCGACCCGCCGAGCCGTTCCACGACACCCGTGGTCAAGGTCCACCGAATCCCGACCCCCCTGGGGCCAATGGTGGCGGGCGCCACCGACGACGCCCTGTGTCTGCTCGAGTTCGGGGAACGCCGTATGTTGGCAACCCAGCTCGAGCGACTACGCAAACGCCTCGACTGCGCCATGGTTCCCGGTAGGAATCCTGTCATCGATCAGATCTCGGAGGAACTCGGCGCCTACTTCGCCGGCCGTCTGACGGATTTTTCAGTGCCCCTCGAAGACCCCGGAACCCAGTTCCAACGAACCGTCTGGCAAGCCCTGCGCGCGATCCCCTACGGCACTACCTCTTCCTACGCGGATCTGGCCAAGGACATCGGCCGACCAACCGCGGTCCGCGCGGTCGCGCGGGCCAACGGCGACAACCGTCTCGCCATCCTCATCCCCTGCCACCGGGTCGTGGGCTCCGACGGCAGTCTCACCGGCTACGGCGGCGGTCTGTGGCGCAAGCAGCGGCTGCTCGACCTGGAACGCAGTTATTCCCCCAATAGAAGAGAGCACTCGCCCTGACTCGTGCCATTGATCAGGAGTTCGAAGAGGTATTCACCCGGGCGGGTCGGCCGTGTCGACACCGGTCGGAAGGAGTGGCGGTGGCGGCTTTCAAGCACACCGCCGGCCGCGACGGCGGCCGTCTTCCATTTGAAGACCTTTCGGCTGCGCCTGCCGCGCAACGCCGGGGAGTGCATGGCGTAGTCGATCACAAGCTTCTGTCCACACTCGCCGGTGCTGCGCAAGCGAAGCTCGAGCTGGACCGAATCTCCCACCGAAGCCTTCTTCGGGGCCAAAAAGCGCAGAATTTCCAGCTCTGGCGGCCCATAGCCGAGCAGTTCGAGGGCGCTCGGGTGCCCCTGCTTGATCAGGCTGCGTAGGGCGTGCCGAATGAGGCGTTGCCGGTTCTTCGACGCCCCTTTCGACCAGCGGCGACACACGTTGACCACAACATCCGGGTGATCCTTGGCGATGTCGTTGAGGTTGTTCGCCACCGACCGCCGCACGTACTCCTCGGGATCGTCCCGCAGGGCTTCGAGCAGGGGCAGAACCGGCGACGGGTCATCAACCAGAAACTGCAGACGCTGACCCCAGGGCAACCGCGGCCGGCTGCCTTCGCTGACCCACCTCCGGACATGTTGATCCGAGTCCTCGACCCATTGCAGGAGCTGTGCGAGCGTGCGGTCCGGTTCTCGAATGAGAAAAGGCCGGATGGCGAACTCGGCGCTGAAACGCCGGGTCAGCTGGTAAAGCGCCGGCAGTGACGCCTCGGGATCGCGCACCCCGTGATCCTCAACGAACTGACAGAGCGGCCAGATGACGAACCCTCTGGTCACACCCTCAGCCTCCTCCAGGGGTGGCGGGAGGGCACGGAGAATGTGTTCGAGGGCTTTGCGGTAGTCGCCATCGAGGTGCTGCTTCAGGCAATTACTGAGCCGGCGGACCCTGTCCTTGAGCTCGAGATCCTCGAGCCCGTCCATGGCGTCGGCAACGAATGCCTCGACAGCAAAAGGCCCCGCATCTGCCATCGTCTCGGCCAGCTCTCGCACGGTCTCTTCACGAAACATGTTTTTAAACGGCTCAGCCATGGTCTCCCCTTCTCTTGAGCGCGGCCGGAAACCCCATCAAGGCCCTACACCCTCCTAGCAATACCATGTCGTGAAGGCTCTCGTTCAAAAACCGCTTCCCGCAGACGCATTTGAACAGGAGCACGCAGAGTTCGCAGAGGTTCTTTCCTATCTCTGTTGCCTCTGTTTGCTCCTGTAAAATACCCGGCGCTCCACCATCCCAATCACACAGATCCGGACGACCAGATTTCCAGAATCAGGCTCTTCATGGGCATGAGTTCCCTGCGAAACAGCCGAAGATGTCAAAGCCTGAAAATCTGGAACAAACGGATTTTGGGCACGTATGCCTCCAGGAGAGACCCCAAGGGTCTCGGGCTTTTTCGGGGAATGGGGGAAGAAGCGATGATTGCGAGCAGGGTGCAGAAAAACTATTTTCGCCCGACAAAATAGAATCAAAGGTATTTCAAA
>CAZCEX010000552.1:0-3287 GCA_964497785.1 uncultured Thermoanaerobaculia bacterium
CGGCAACCAGATCGGCATGATGGACGCCGGTTCCCGGCCCCGCAAACCCTGAGTGAATCCATCGGATCGTGCCACGGCGATCGATGAAGACCGTCGTCGGGTATGAGATCACGGCACTGATGTCGGGCACTGCCTCGGCTGCCTCGCTCTTGTCGGATGAGCCCGCGAGCAGCAGCGGGTAGCTGACATTGTGCCGGTCCGAATAGTGGGCGAGAACCCGCCGACTGCGCACGGAGTCTCCGCCGAATTCGAACGCCAGACCGACGACCTCGAGGCCCTCGTTCGACCATCGTCGATGCATTTGCGCGAGAAGGGGCGCTTCGTCATTGCAGTTCGGGCACCACGAGCCGAAGAGATTGACGAGAACGACCTTGCCCTGAAAACGCTCATCTTTGTTCGAGAACACCGTGCCGTTGACATCCGCAAATTTGAATCGGAATCGCCCATCGGCCCTGGTTGCGACCACCTCCTGCCATGGGTCGCGCAGGATTTTTTCTCCGTCATCGACCAGCTCACCAACCCAGGTTGCGTGGTAGGAGTCGCGCGACCAGAAATCTCCGACGAGTTGGCCCCCTTCAGCGGCCCGGGCCTGAAACAGAAATGCGTGCGCGCCATCGAAGGTTGATAGTCGCAGCAATCCAGCCTCGTATGTGCCGTCGAGGTAGCGGTAGTCACCAACCGAGGTCAGCATCGTGCCGGTGACTCTCGATCCACTCTGATTCAACTCACCCCGCACGACATCCTCGCCGCTGTCATCCGAAAAAACCAGCCGCCAGACGCCGGTGACATCGGTGAGGCCGTGATCGTTTCCTTCCGTGACCCGCGCCTCGGAAAGCGGCAAGAATCGCGCCGACGATCCTCTTTCGGCGACCCACGGCAGAACCGCATCACCACCGGGAACCGTCTTGCGCCACCGGCCTGTGATTCGCGATCCGTCGCCCGACAGGATTCCTTCAAGCTCCGAGTCATACCACGCCATCTCGAGCCTGACGGTCGTGCCATTGATATTCACCGCAGAGAAAGGAGACTGTTCGGTGTCATTCAACGCCATGGCGGTGATTCCGGATTCACTTTCCATAATCCGCAATGTGAAGGGAAGATCACCGCCCGGAGATTGAAGCACCGATCGCCATTCCGCGATCAGGTCCTGTTCGGTTGGCACAGACGAAGAGTCGGAACTGCCGCCGCACGAACACACGACGATCATCAACATCAAACTGAGGGTTCTTGTCATGAAGCGAGTGTAGCGCCAATCCACGAGCTGAGTTCGGGCGGGTCGTACCGGCCATGGAGAGAGTCTGCCGAGATTCGATCTGATACAAAGGTCAGAGGTCAGTGCACAAGATGCTGTTCGAGAAATCCATCCACCCTCTATGCACTACACCCTCCTAGTGGAGGCTGGCGAAGTTACTAAGATTCTGAATCTTGCGAATCAGAAACCGTGTCGCTGCGGCGTGCCTCGATCTTCTGGTGGTGAGGTGAACCCTCCCGAAGCAGGGCCACACCACACGATGGGCATCGTTCGTCGGTACACTTCACGCCCTGGCGATGGGGGACACGATGGCCGCAGCGTGCGCAGATACAGAACCCGCCTGCGCCCATGCCGCTGCCGGCAATCCGTCCGCGCCCTCCGCCAGGGTTCGTTCCTTGACCGCGTCCTTCATCTCTGTCGGAGACCTTCATAAGCAACCTCCCTGTTTCGTTCTCAATGAGCGTGATGGTCGCCGTGCGTGCCTTGAGGCGGATCGTGATGACCGCAATCATGGAATCCGTGCTCATGGCATAGCTCGCCGCCGGACTTCAGCGTGCCGGCGAGGTACTGTTGCACCATCGTGTCTGGGTCGTCGCCCGAAACACCCAACAGCACCTCGATTCCATTGCGGGCCAGGATTTCGTTGGCGCGGGGCCCCATTCCTCCGGCCAGAACTACCGAGGCGCCTTGACTGCGAAGCCACGTCGGGAAAATGCCGCGGCCGTGCTCTGGAGGTGTGATCAGCTGTTGTTGGAGCACCTCATGGTTGCCCGCGTCCACCGTGTACAAGGCGAACGTTTCGGCGCCCCCGAAATGGGGAGTGAACCTTTGCTCACGGAGGGGGACTGCAATCTTCATGTCTTGACTCTCCTTTCTGAATCAGAGCGGGTCTGACCCGCTTGTTTGCTTTCGTGGATCGCGCCGGCACCGGCAACCCCGGCCTATGCGGCCTCCTTCACCGTGCACCGGGCACGGAAGAGGGGAGTAAGGTTCCTCTACCACCGGCCCGTCGCCGATCACCAGGAGTCGCTCCAGGAGCAGGGCGCGGGCTACGGTTGATCTAGCTCGGGTCAGGATGCGGGCGAAAGTCGGTCGCGAGACGTTCATGTGTTCGGCCGCGGCCTCCTGGTACAGGCCTTCGAGGTCAGCCAGACGCAAGGCCTCGAGCTCGTCGATCCGCAGAGTCTCGACCTCGAGTTCGTCTGACGGTCGGCCGACCGGCTTGAAACCCCGCCCACCGAACCCGCAACCGATTCTCCTGACTTTTTCCGGTCGGCCCATCTCATCTCCTTATTTAGAGCATATGCTCAAAAGACTTCCTTGTCAAGACAACGCCACCCTCGATCTCGCTCAAAATGAGTGGGGTTTGTTGACCTCGCCGGACTCTAGCCTAGCAGCGGCAGACCGGGGTCAGAGTCATCAGTCCGGACGCTGCGACCGCTGATTCAACAGTCGCTGCGGACGGCCTCGGTGACCTTACCAATCATTGGACGGAGACGCTCGATATTGTGCAAGCTCATGCCCGCATAACCGAACCGGATGTAGCCTGGAGCGCCAAAGGCGGTCCCGGGAATCGCGCTGAACTTGCCGAGATCAATGGCTTTGTCATTGAAGGCGACGTCGTCGGTGAGATCCTCGGGCAGGCGGGCGAAAAGCGAAATACCGCCCGGGGGAGTCTGATCCGGGCGCCTGCCGGCAATCTGGAACCCTGTAGCCCGCAGCACTTCCGCCATCAGGTCGCGCCGGCGATGGAGCTCCTCCTTGATGTGGCCTAAGAACCGTGGGGCTCTGCCGGCTTCGAGATCCTCAACGTCGGGTGCGAGCATTTCTTGAGCCAACTTCTGGCCGAGCACGTTCGGCGAGGATGAGGTAGTACGAATGAGCCGTGGCAGCCAAACGTCGCACAATAACTCATCGGCGGAGATGATCCAGGCGGTGCGGGCCCCGGGGATCAGGTACTCCTTGGAGGCCGCCCCGACGACGATGGTGCGTTCCGGAGCGAAACCGAGGAGGGTACGAGGGGCAGCGTCGTACC
>CAZCEX010000553.1:0-3281 GCA_964497785.1 uncultured Thermoanaerobaculia bacterium
GGGCGAAGAAGCGGCTGTCCTGCTCGTTCTGCGATGAGTGCATGCCGGGGTCGTCGGCGACGGCGAGCACCAGGCCGCCGTTGGTGCCGGTGACGGCAGAGTTCATGAAGGCGTCGGCGGCGACGTTGAGTCCGACGTGCTTCATGCACACGAGCGCTCTTTTGCCGGCCCAGGACATGCCGAGAGCCTCCTCGTACGCGACCTTCTCGTTGGTGGACCAGAAGGCGTGAACATTGCCCTTTTTCTTCGTGATTCGTTCGACGAACTCGAAGATCTCGGTGGATGGGGTGCCTGGGTAGGCGTAAACACCGCTCAGACCGGCATGGATAGCGCCGAGGCCGACAGCCTCGTCGCCAAGCAGAATTTCTCTCGACATGGGAACCCCCTGATTTTTCGCGAACCGCAGAGTCCACGGCGCGGCGTCATTCTAGAGAAAACATCCGCAACGGTAAAGGAAGGATTGTACGGGTGTGGCTGTGGGATAATCCGCCGCATGCCGAACCTGCCGCGAATCCTGGTGACGAATGACGACGGATACTCCGCTGAGGGGATTGTTGCCTTGATGGAGGCTCTGGCCGACGTCGGTGAGGTCTGGATGGTGGCGCCGGAAGGGGAGCAGTCGGCGGTCTCCCACGCCTTGACCCTCGAACGCCCACTTCGGGTGCGCGAGGTCGGCGAACGCCGGTTGGTTGTCAATGGCACGCCGACCGACTGTGTCACGCTCGGCATTTCACGCCTGATGGCTGAAGCGCCGCCTGCCTTGGTTGTGTCAGGCATCAACCGGGGCGCAAACATGGGTGTTGACGTGCATTACTCGGGTACGGTCTCGGCGGCGTTCGAAGGTGTGATCCTGGGAACGCCGGCGATCGCGATCTCCCAGATCGTCGGTAACGGTACGGTGGACTGGAGTGCCGCGGCCGCTGTCGCGCGAGAGCTGACGGCCTGGGTGTTGAAAACCGGATTGCCAGCGGAAACCCTGCTCAATGTCAACGTGCCGATCGGCGAGCCTCGCGGCCTGCGGCTGACTCGCCTCGGAGTGCGCCGCTATACCGAGGGTGTGCTCCAGCAGAAAGATCCGAGGGGCAAGACGATCTACTGGATCGGGGGCGGAGACCCGGTGTGGGAGCCCATCCCCGGGACCGACTTCAACGAGGTTGGTGGTGGGTGGATCTCGGTGACCCCACTGGGTCTGGACATGACCGCCTGCCGGTTTCTCGGCGACCTCGGCGAAGATTCGCCGTCTTGGGTAAGGACCTACAGTGGCACGTGACGGTTGGGAGTTCAGACGCCGCAAGATGATCGACGTGCTGCGGGCCATCGGCCTCGGGGACGAACGAGTGCTGGCGGCGATCGGCGAGGTTCCCAGGCACCTGTTTGTACCGGAAGCCTACCGATCCCAGGCGTACGAGGTCGATTTGTCGATCAACATCGGCGAGAGCCAGACGATCTCACAAGTTCGCGTCGTGGCACTCATGACGATGGCGGCGGGGATCGGGCCCGAAGACCGTGTGCTCGAGATCGGCACCGGGTCGGGTTATCAGGCAGCAGTGCTGGCGCAGCTTGCCCGTTTCGTCTGCACGGTCGAACGTCTTCCTGGCCTCGCCAGGGTTGCCAAGAGTCGCCTCGACGAGCTCGGATACGAGAACATCAGCGTCAAGGTCATGGACGGCACGCTTGGCTGGCGGGCACAGGCCCCCTACGGCGTGATCATGGTGACGGCCGGCGCCCCGGAAGTCCCCGAGCTGTTGCTCGAGCAGTTAGCGGAAGGTGGGCGGCTCGTGGTCCCGGTTGGACCGCGTGACCAACAGGTTCTGAAAGTCATCGAAAAGAGGCGAGGCCGCTATATAGCCCGCGACCTCGAGGAAGCCCGATTCGTGCCGCTCATCGGTCGTTTCGGTTGGGAGAAGGATGCATGAGCTGGCTTCATCAGTTCAAGGACGGGCTGTTTCAGTGGATGGAGAGCCTGTCCCAATCGCCGCACCCCGGGTGGTGGCTGTTCGCGCTGGCCTTCGCTGAGAGCTCGTTTTTTCCGTTGCCTCCCGATGTTCTGCTCATCGCGCTCGGTGTCGTCACGCCCGAAAAGGCCCTCTGGTACGGGCTTATTTGCACCATCGCGAGCGTGCTCGGCGGCGCCCTCGGTTACGCCATCGGGCTCGGGGGCGGACGTCCCCTGATGTACCGATTTTTCAATCAGAACAAGATCCAGGCCGTCGAACGTCTGTACGACAAGTACAACGCCTGGGCGACCGGCATCGCAGGTTTGACTCCTATCCCTTACAAGATCTTCACCATCGGCGGCGGCGCTTTCAAGATCAACTTCAAGATCTTCATGGTCGCCTCACTCGGTGCGCGCGGTCTGAGATTCATGGCGGAGGGTGTGCTGCTCTACTTCTTCGGCGGGCAGATGAAGGATTTTCTCTTCAAGTACTTCAACTGGCTGTCGCTGGCCTTTGTCGTATTGCTCGTCGGAGGATTCTGGTTCGTTCATCGGGCAGGTTCGAAAGCTGCCACGACGGAGGAGGAGGCCGGTGGGGACTGAACCCACGGCCCACCGCCACTATCGTATTCGCGGTAGGGTCCAGGGGGTCGGATTCCGTCACTTCGTCTGGTGCGAGGCGAAAGACCGTGGAGTTTTCGGTTGGGTTCGCAATCGCCGAGACGGCAGCGTCGAGGTCCTTGCAACGGCCCGAGCTGTAGCCGATCTCGATGTTTTCGAGCAGGCTCTCGAACGTGGACCGCGGTGGGGTCGTGTCGATGCGTTCGAAAAGACTGGTCTGGAGAAATCCGGAGAGAGTCACCCTACATTTGAGATTCGGACGACGGTATGAACCTGCTCGGCGCCATCCCGCCGCCAGAGATCGTTGATCCTCTTGAACGGATCTACAGGCAGGCTCTCGTTCGGGGGGCCCCACGACCTTACGCAGTCGTCGTCGAGGATCGTGGCGGGACGTGGAAGACGACCCTTGCGGGCCTGAGCCTCGACAGCCGTCGTGCAGCGGTGATGGTTGCGCGTGACGGTGGGGCACTGGCTCTCGCCGCTCGCTGGTCAGTCGGAGGCGGTGTGCTCCTGCCGCCGTCGACGGCGACGGTGACGGCGGCGCTCGTCGCAGCCCGCGGCGCCGCAGCAGAGAGGCCGTGGATTGCCGATCCTGTGATCCTCCGCGACCTCGCGGACGACCCCGAGGTCAAACGCGTGACCCTGGTCCCAGCTGAAGTGTGGCATGCGATGGTCGGGGAGCGGGGGGCCATCGAATGCCTCGTGCGTTTGGCAGACGCACTTG
>CAZCEX010000554.1:0-3267 GCA_964497785.1 uncultured Thermoanaerobaculia bacterium
GCCTCTGTCTCCGTGCTCTCCACGGACGTGTCGTCTTCTGTCTCCGTGCTCTCCATGGACGTATCGTCTTCGTTCTCTTGTTCGGCCACCCTGGCAATTGAAACTACACGGTCGCCCTCATCAACACGAATAAGTCGCACCCCCTGGGTGGCTCGACCCACCTGCCGAATCTCAGAGACGCTGGTGCGGATGATGATTCCCTGCTCGGTGACGAGCATCAATTGGTCGGCTTCGGTGACGGACCGAATTCCCGCCACCGTGCCGTTGCGCTCTGTCAGTCGAATGAGTGTGACTCCAACACCACCCCGTCCTTGGAGCCTGAACTCGGAAACAGGGGTCCTCTTTCCGAAGCCAAGGTCCGTGACGACAAGAATGTCGACCTCTGACTGGACATCGAAGGCGGCAACCTCCTCGACCCAGTCGCCTTTGCGAAGGTTGATGCCGCGGACCCCGGCCGCGGTTCGGCCCATCGGGCGCACATCGGTCTCATGAAAACGAATCGCCATTCCTTGATGGGTTCCCATAAAGACGTGGTGGTCGCCCCGGGTCAGGTGAACCGACAAGAGGTCGTCACCCTCGTTGATGTTGATGGCTCGAAGTCCATTCGAACGGATGTTGGCGTAATCAACAAGCGGGGTCCGCTTGACACGACCGAGGCGGGTCGCGAAGAAGAGGTAGTTGTTTTCTTGCTCGGAAAAGTCGCGCACCGCAAGCAGCGTTTCGACGCGTTCCCCGCCGTCGAGAGCGAGCAGGTTGATGAGGGCCCGCCCGCGTGCGTTGGGCGCAACCTCCGGTAGCTCGTAGACCTTACGCGCAAAAACACGTCCGGTATCGGTGAAGAACAGGAGTGTCGCGTGGGTCGAGGCCACAAACAAGCGCCATACTTCGTCTTCAGCCTTGGTGGCCATTCCGACCTTGCCACGACCCCCGCGCCGTTGGGCGCGATATTCGGTGAGCGCCGTCCTTTTGATGTACCCGCCGCGGCTGACCGTGATCACCATATCTTCTTCGGCGATGAGGTCTTCGATAGAGATGTCGCTCGGGTCGTCGACGATTTCCGTTCGCCGGTCGTCGTTGAACGTCTTTTTGACCTCCTCGAGCTCCTCGACGACGATGTTCTCGACGAGGATCTCAGAGGCGAGAATGGCTTCGAGCTGTGCGATGTTGGCCAGTACTTCATTGTACAGGACGACAATCTTCTCTCTCTCCAGCCCCGTCAACCTTTGCAGTCTCATCTCGAGGATCGCCTGTGCCTGAATCTCCGACAAACCAAAGGTCTCCACCAGACTGCTTTTTGCGTCTGTTGGATCAGCAGCACCCCGAATGATCCGGATTACCTCGTCGAGGTGATCGAGGGCAATGACCAGGCCCTCGAGGATATGGGCTCGTTCCCGGGCGCGAGCGAGGTCGTAGGTTGTTCTCCGAATCACGACCTCTTTGCGATGATCTACAAAATGTTGCAGGAGCTCGTGAAGAGAGAAGACCTTGGGCTGGTTGTTGAC
This sequence comes from uncultured Thermoanaerobaculia bacterium, assembly GCA_964497785.1. Taxonomy (GTDB): domain Bacteria; phylum Acidobacteriota; class Thermoanaerobaculia; order Thermoanaerobaculales; family Sulfomarinibacteraceae; genus CAZCEX01. The sequence goes on from CAZCEX010000554.1 coordinate 1,503, forward strand.
CACACCGAGCAGAATGATGCCGAACGTCGTCTGCATTTGAGTCTGTTTGAAGAGGTGGTTGAGAACGACCTCTGGAATGGCGTCCCGCTTGAGCTCGATCAGGACGCGAATCCCGTCGCGATCGGACTCGTCCCGGAGGTCGGCGATCCCGTCGATCTTCTTCGCGTGAACGAGGCTTGCGATTCTTTCCACCAGCGTGGCCTTGTTGACCTGATACGGCAGTTGCTCGACGATGATCGCCGTTCGCTTTTTTCCCTCTCCTTCGACGATGCGCGCCCGTGCCCGCATCTGAATCATCCCCCGGCCCGTGCGGTAAGCATCGACGATTCCCCGCCGACCGTGGATGAAACCAGCAGTCGGGAAGTCCGGCCCCGGGATCATTTGAATCAGCTCTTCGAAGGGGAGAGTTGAATCCCGGCACACAGCAATGGCTGCGTCGATGACCTCTCCGATGTTGTGGGGAGGAATGTTCGTCGACATTCCGACCGCGATGCCGGAGCTCCCATTGACCAGGAGGTTGGGGTAGGAGGCCGGCAACACCCGGGGTTCGACCATCGACCCGTCGTAGGTGGGTGCCCAATCCACGGTTTCTTTACCGATGTCGTCGCCCAACAACTGGTGGGCGAGACGGGTGAGCCGGACCTCCGTATAACGCATCGCCGCTGCCGAGTCGCCGTCCACCGAACCGAAGTTCCCCTGCCCGTCGACGAGCCGGTAGCGCATCGAGAAGTCCTGGGCCATGCGCACAGCTGTGTCGTAGATGGCCTGATCACCATGCGGGTGGTACTTACCCATGACGTCACCGACGATACGGGCGCTCTTTTTGTAGGCTCGGCCCGCTGTATTGCCGGCCTCCCACATGCCAAAGAGAATTCGCCTGTGGACCGGCTTGAGTCCGTCCCGGACGTCGGGGAGAGCGCGGCCGATGATGACCGACATGGCATAGTCGAGGTAGGAGTTTCGGAGCTCTTCCTCAATGGTGATCGGTACCTGGTCCCCGCGTGAGATCGTCGGTTGGTCGCTCATGTGGATTCCAATCAAATATCCAGATTTCGCGCCTCGAGGGCGTTGCTCTCGATGAATCTCCGGCGCGGTTCGACAGCGTCTCCCATCAGAATGGTGAACAGCTCATCCGCATGCGTGCTGTCCTCGACCGTAACCTGCAGAAGACGCCTGTTCTCGGGGTCCATCGTCGTCTCCCAGAGTTGGCGGGGATTCATCTCTCCAAGACCTTTGTATCGTTGAATCCCGAGGCCTTTCTTGGCCGCTTCATAAACGTGTTCAACGAGGTCTGTGAGGTTGGCGAAAGATGTCTGTTCGCCATTCCGTTCCAATAGATACGGTCCGTTCCGATAGGCGCCAATCTCTCGGTACAGGTGTCGCGCCCGGCGAAAATGACCGCTTTCGGTCATGGTTCGGCCTATTCTGACCTGCCAACCACGACCATTCATTCCGACGCGACACAGGACTTCCTGAACACCGTACTCTTCGTCGGTTTCAAGACGAACGTCCTCGTAACCCAGCGCCCGTAGTTCGTCGGCGAGGGCGGCGGGTTCGTTCTCCGGCGCCAGTGCCTCGACGTCGAGAGTGGCCGCTACGATGGTTGCAGGCCAGCCGCGGTTCTCGAGGTGCTCGAGGGTGCTCAGCCAGTCTCCTGCGGCCAACACCGCGTGGCGGAGGTCCTTGCCGGCATATTGCTTCTGGTCCGGGCCAACGACCAGCGTGAACTCGTCCTCAACTCTATCGAGGAGGAAGCGGGAGAGCT
>CAZCEX010000555.1:0-3266 GCA_964497785.1 uncultured Thermoanaerobaculia bacterium
TCGTTCATCGTCAACAACGAGCACCCGGGGTTTGTCTTCGATCATCCTGAGGGCCCCTCTCCGAGGTCAAGATCGAGCACCTTCAAGGCTTCGGCCAGCGACTGCAGTGCCTGATCATAATTGTACGCCCGTATCTGGTTTGATCCCCATCTTTCAGGATACTGCAGCGCCATTGTCAGAAATACAGCCGCGAAAAAGGTCAAAACCGGTGATTCCTGACTGAAATCCGCTGTTATGAAGCGATAAAGGCCCTCATACCGTGGTATCATTCCGCCTCGTTCTGATGGAGGACCTTCGGTGGACCTGCAGACGCTCATCCTCGATCTTTCCCGATACTGGTCTGACTGCGGCTGTATCGTTCAACAACCCCTCGACGTCGAGGTGGGTGCAGGCACCATGCATCCCGAAACCTTTCTCCGAGTGATCGGTCCCGAGCCCTACCGGGTAGCTTACGTGCAACCATCACGCAGGCCGGCAGATGCGCGCTACGGGGAGAACCCTTTTCGCCTCGGTCGCCACCTGCAGATGCAGGTCGTCGTCAAGCCATCGCCACCCGATATCCAACGTCTCTACCTCGAGAGCCTTCGGGTGCTCGGCATCGACCCAACGGTACACGACATCCGATTCGAGGAGGACAACTGGGAATCGCCGACCCTCGGTGCGTGGGGGGTCGGCTGGCAGGTTCTTCTCGACGGCATGGAGATCACCCAGTTCACCTACTTCCAGCAGGCCGGAGGCATCAACCTTGCGCCGGTGACGGCCGAACTCACCTACGGTCTCGAGCGCATCTCGATGTTCCTGCAGCGCAAGGACTCGATCTACGACATCGAGTGGGGTGGAGGCATCACCTACGGCGAGGTCCGCCTGGCCGACGAGTATGAAGCTTCGACCTATGGATTCGAGGTCGCCGACGTCGCAATGCTACGGCGCCACTTCGAGGATTGGGAACGAGAGGCGGCACGCTGCCTCGAGCACGACCCACCTCTCGTGATGCCCGCATTGGAGGCTACTCTCAAGACCTCACACCTGTTCAATCTCATGGATGCGCGAGGCGCCGTCTCGGTGACCGAGCGAGTGGGCCTGATCGGCCGAGTGCGTAAGAATGCGGTCGCAGCGGCCCGGGCTTATGCCGCACAACGCGAGACCATGGGCTGGCCGCTTGGCAATGCCCTCGAGGCAGGGGAGGTCTGAAATGGCGACCTTCCTTCTCGAGATCCGCACCGAAGAGATTCCTGCCAACGCCCTGCCCGGCGCTCGCCGCCAGCTTGAGAGACACTTCAGCACCCTGTTTGAAGAATCTGGTTTTCGCGAGGTATCGCTCCGCGCGCTGTCAACATCGCTACGGCTCGTGGTCGAGGCGAACAACCTGCCCGAACGCCAGGATGACCGAACGGAGGAGCTCACCGGCCCACCGATCAGGGTCGCCTTCGACGGCGACGGCAAACCGACCAGGGCCGCCGAAGGTTTTGCCAAAAAGGCAGGCACGCCGCTGGAGCAAATCCGCCGGATCACCACCGACAAAGGCGAGTACCTCGCGGCAACCGTCACCCACAAGGGCCGGACAACCACCGATATCCTCGCCGAGGCCACACCCAAGATCCTCGGCGCATTACGCTTCCCGAAGATGATGCGTTGGGGCCTCGGGACCTCGCTCTTCGTACGGCCGGTGCACGGCATCCTGGCTCTCCTCGATGAAGCGATCGTTGCATTCGAAGCATTCGGCGTCACCAGCGGGCGGAAGACCGTCGGCCACAGGGTGCACAGCCCGGCGGCCTTCGAGCTGGATCACGCAGGCGACCTCGAGAACGCCCTTGGCCAACGCAGCGTCATGCTCGATCCCGCCAGGCGACACGAGGTGCTCATGAACCGCTCCTCGGAGCTCGCAGCTGAGGCCAGCTGCAAGGTCCACCAGGATCCCCGTCTCGTCGCGGAGCACATCGAGCTCGTCGAGTGGCCGGGGTTCATTCTCGGTTCGTTCAAAAAACGATATCTCGACCTCCCTCCCGAGGTCGTTGTCTCGACACTGCGACACCACCAGAAATGCCTGATCCTCGAAACTGATGACGGCGACCTCGAACCCCATTTCATTGCCGTTGTCGATCGCAAGGACGATCCGGAAGGTCTCGTTCGCCAGGGCAACGAGTGGGTCATCGGAGCCCGCCTCGCAGATGCCGGCTTCTTCTTCGACGAGGACCGAAAACGACCCCTCGAAGACCTCGCCATCGGTCTCGACCGGGTCGAGTGGCACCGGGTCCTGGGCACCCTTGAAGCCAAGGCCCAAAGAGTCGCAGAACTTGCTTCGAGTCTCGACGAAATGCTGGACCTCGGTATCGGGAGAGCCAGTCTGGCGCACGCCGCACGGCTCGTGAAAGCCGATTTGCTCACCAATATGGTCGGTGAGTTCCCCGACCTCCAGGGGGTGATGGGTGGTCATTACCTGCGTCTCGAAGGCGCCGACGAGGCCCTGTGGACGGCAGCCCGCGACCACTACCGACCTGTGGGTTTCGACGGGTTGATACCCGAATCACCGATGGGCCGGGTCCTCGGGCTCGGAGATCGCCTCGATACCATCGCAGGGCTATTCTCGGTGGGTGAGATCCCCACAGGCTCCCGGGATCCCCTTGGCCTCAGGCGAGCTGCGCAGGCAGCGGTGAAGATCTTTGCCGAAGCCGGCTGGAACATGGACCTCAAAGAAACGATCGCGCTGGCAGTCAAGGGCCTCGGCGCCCATGCCACCGAACCCGAGACAACACAGGCCCAGGTCGTCGAGTTCTTCGCAGACCGGGTACGACGGTGGCTCACCGACGTGGCCGGCGTGGCCGGCGATACCGCCGACGCCGTCATGGCCGCCGGCTGGCACAACATCCCCGCAACAGTTGCGCGAGCCGAGGCCCTCGACATCGTACGAACCGATACACGGTTCAGGAATCTCGCTCTGGCCTTCAAAAGGGTTCAGAACATCACCGCTGACCAGCCCGAGGGCGAAGTCGCACCCGGGCTTTTCGAACACGACGAAGAGACCGAACTTTACACATCGATCCTCGAGTTCCAAGGCGCACTCGAGAAATATCTGCCCGCGCACGAAATTACCGGCGCATTCGAGGCAATGGCGCCGATCGCAGATGTACTCGATCGGTTTTTTGTCGAGGTGCTCGTCATGGCCGACGACCCGGCGGTGCGCCACAACCGAATCTCTCTACTGAAACAGCTCGGCAGGGGTTTCCTCACCCTGGCCGACCTTTCGAAACTGCAAATTGACGGAGGCG
>CAZCEX010000556.1:0-3258 GCA_964497785.1 uncultured Thermoanaerobaculia bacterium
ACTCATGTGTAGGCGGGTCCTTCAGGGCCCGCCCCCGCAACGATGCGGGTTTCCCGTGAATCGAGGTCGAACGAAAGGGGTCGGTCGGGTACGAGCCGGTCACGTCCGTTTGGCCTCCAGGCGAGCCAGGAGCAGGTCGATCCAGGCGTCGATGCCCTCACCGGTGACCGAAGAGGTCTGCACGACTGTGCCCGTCGGATTGAGGGTCGCGAGCTGTTCGAAGACCGCTTCGAGATCGAATGGGAGGTAGGGGAGGAGGTCGGTCTTGGTCACGACGGTGACATCGGCGCGAGCGAAGATCGCGGGATACTTGAAGGGCTTGTCATCGCCTTCGGTGGTGGACAAGACGGCCACCTTGAAGTCCTCGCCCAGGTCGTAGGTGGTGGGGCAGATGAGATTGCCGACGTTTTCGATAAAAAGAATGTCCGCCGGCAGGAGGTCGGCGGTGTCGAGGGCCGTTGCTATCTGACGGGCATCGAGGTGGCAGGCGCCGCCGGTGAGTACTTGGTGAGCCGGAACGCCGAGTGCGCGAATGCGGTCGGCGTCGCGTTCGGTTTCGATGTCGCCTTCGATGACCGCAGAGCGACAGCGGTCGGCAAGGCGGCCGATGGTTGCCTCCAACAACGTCGTCTTGCCGGACCCCGGTGAAGAGATGAGATTGACCACCAGGGTCCCAGCTTCACGGAATCGGTTTCTGAGAGAATCGGCTGCCTCGTCGTTTGCCGCCAGGGCGCGGCGTTTCACCGTGACCACGTGCTTCATGTGACCTCCCGGTCCAGCAAGGACCTGGGCAAGGATAGCAGCTGGAGGCCATGAGGAATACGGGAAGTGCGGGTGTACACTGCGCGCGTGAGTGCTTGGAGCCAATTTCCGCCGCTGGCTTTCCTGACGCGGTCGTTGGCCCGCGGTCATGAGTATTTTCGTCAGACCGAGCACCTGTACATGGTCCTCGTATCCATCGTGATTGGAATCCTGGGTGGACTCGGGGCGATTGGGTTTCGCGAAAGCATCCGGTTCTTTCAGACTATCGTCTGGCATACGGATTCGGTCACACTTGCTTATCTCCGCGCCTTGCCGTGGTGGTGGAAGGTGCTGGTGCCGGCGGCCGGCGGGTTGGTCGTGGGCCTGATCATCAACAGGTTTGCCGCCGAGGCCAAAGGACACGGCGTGCCGGAGGTTATGGAGGCTGTAGCCCTGAGAGGCGGCAGAATTCGACCTCGAGTGGTATTGGCGAAGCTCTTCGCCTCTGGGGTGTGCATCGCAACCGGCGGGTCCGTCGGTCGAGAGGGACCGATCGTTCAGATCGGTTCGGCAATCGGATCCTCGATCGGCCAGTGGTTGAGTGTCGGCGAACGCCGACTTCGCACTCTGGTCGGATGCGGCGCTGCGGCGGGCATTGCCGGGACCTTCAACGCCCCTGTCGCAGGTGCGCTGTTCGCGGTGGAGATCATCCTCGGGGACTTCGGCGTGACGCAGTTTTCACCGATCGTGATCTCGTCCGTCACGGCGACCGTGGTGAGCCGCCATTTTCTCGGGGATTTCCCAGCCTTCGAGGTTCCTCAGTACAGCCTGGTCAGCGCGGGAGAGCTTGCAGCCTACGCGGTGCTCGGCTTGATCGCCGGGCTCGCTGCGGTGGCCTTTGTGCGGGTACTGTATGGCGCGGAGGATCTGTTCGAGGCCCTGCGTTTTCCGGAAATCTTGAAACCGGCTCTCGGTGGGGCCGCGATCGGTATCATCGCGCTTCGTTTCCCGGAGATCTTTGGTGTGGGCTACGAGGCGATCAACGAGGCCTTGGGGAACGGGTTGGGTTGGCAGCTCCTGATGATCCTGGCGGTAGTCAAGATCCTGGCTGTCTCGCTGACCATCGGTTCGGGGGGGTCTGGCGGGATTTTTGCACCATCGCTGTTCATCGGAGCGACGCTCGGTGGGGCGGTTGGTTCGGTCGTGCATTCCCTGTGGCCCGGGGCGTCGGCTGGTCCGGGGGCGTACGCTTTGGTCGGCATGGGCGCCGTCGTCGCTGCAGGGACCCACGCCCCGATTACGGCGATCGTGATGATCTTCGAGCTCACCGGGGACTACAAGATCATTCTTCCCCTCATGATCAGCTGCATCGTCGCGACCCTTCTGGCGACACAGATTCAACGGGGGTCGATCTACACCATGAAGCTCCTGCGCCGGGGAGTTGATGTCAGGCAGGGTCTCTCGGTGAACGTGCTCGAGCACATGAAGGCCGCCGACGCCATGCGCGATTGTGGCGCTGCAGTCGGTCCCGCCGAGCAGCTGATTTCGGTTCTGTCTCGATTCATCGACAAGCCCGGCGAAGCAGTCTTTGTGGTCAATTCGAACCAGGAACTGCTGGGCACGATCACGACCGACGACATCCGCCCCCTGCTGGCCGACCCGCAGTCGGTCGGCACCCTGATCATCGCCCAGGATCTGATGCGCGAGGATGGGTTCCCGGTCTTTTCGCCGGGAGATTCGCTCGATCAGGTGATGCGCAGATTCGCCAACTACCGCTTCCAAGCCCCTGTCGTGGAGGATGGGCGCCTGGTCGGCTCACTGTGGCCGCAGGACGTGATCCAGTCCTACAATGGCGAACTCCTGAAACGGGACATGGCGTCCAGCATGGCAATGACGGTCGGCAGCGGGCCGGTGACGAAGGCGCTCCCAGGGGTCCGGGACATGAGCATGGCCGAGGTCAAGGCACCATCGAGCTTCGTAGGTCGCAGCCTCGGGTCGCTCAACGTGCGCAGCCGATACCGCGTGACCGTGCTGTTGATCAAGAAGGGTGTCGGCGAAGGCGAGCACATCGTTGACCAACTGCCCGATGCGGATTATGTCTTCCAGGAGGCGGATGTGATGCTGGTGATGGGGACGGAGACGGACCTCGGCCGATTCGAGAGGATCGGCTGAGTGAGGGATCGAGGGACGGCTGGGCCTCGCCGGTTAAATCGCGGGCCGGGTTTGACGAGCTGGATTCACGATCACAAACCGGCGGCCCCCGCGCGTGTTCACGCATTGCTCGCGGCCCTGATGTGGGCGGTCGTAGGTAGTGCGTTGGCCGCCACCGGGGTGGTCTGGAGCCTGTCGCTCGGGTGGCGAACGACTGCGGTGCTGCTGGGCTGCGGAATCATCGCCGGGCTCGTCAAGTCACGTCTGGCCCTCGATCGGGTGGCGTGCCGCATCGTATCGAGAATCGAAACACGGGGCGAGGGACGCTGTCTCGGTGGTTTTTTGTCGATTCGTTCGTGGGCCCTG
>CAZCEX010000557.1:0-3243 GCA_964497785.1 uncultured Thermoanaerobaculia bacterium
AGCGCGGCGGCTTCTCTCGGTCTCGACCCGAGGCCGCTGGTGATCGCCGTCGCCTTCGGCGCCTCCGCGAGCTTTATGACCCCGGTCGGCTACCAGACCAACCTCCTTGTCTACGGACCGGGGAGCTATCGATTCTCGGACTATGTCCGGGTCGGCGGCCCGCTCAATCTCCTGTTCTGGCTGATTGCGACGTTCTTGATTCCGGTGTTCTGGCCGTTCTAGGCAAAATGAACAATGAACAATGAACAATGCAAGACGCAGGATGCAGGTTTCGAGATGTCGTGACGACTGTTTTGGTGGGAGCAGGCGTCCCGCCTGCGGAGAGGAACCTCGACCGGCGCCGTACGCTCCGGCTACTGCCGTCGTTGCCCCGTACCTGTCGTTAGATGCCACCCCTACCCACCAGCGGCTTTTACACGCAATGACAACTTTTTGTTAGGACTTGACCCGGAAAGTCAAAAAGTCAAAAGTCGAAAAGTCCCGCTCACCGAAGGTACGCAATCCCCAGATACGAAATCAGGAATGACCGCGGAACGGTGGCAGCGTTGTCGGTGTGAGCGCGCTATTCTGATGGTGTGCACGACTCGCCCCCCGGGTTCGACTGGCGTATCTATTCCGACGCGACCTGCGCCGGGCTGTCGGTGTTGGTTCCCATTCCGCTGGTAGACCTGGCGTTTGAAAGCTATTTTCGGCGTCGCATGCCGGCGTCGATCTGTCGCGCACGGGGAGTGCGGATCCATGCGCAAGCGCTTGACGTGTTACGGCGGCGGCGCGGTTCGCTGTTGACGGCCCGAGGGTGCCTGATGATGCCGCTTTCCGGGGCCTTTTATCTGCTCAAGAGGCTGTCACGAAAGATCCTCTACTTCTTGACCATTCGTGAAGCGACCGAGCAGCTGAGCGTTTATTGGCACCGTGCTTTTCTCCTCGACCACATGGCGTGCAAGGGCCTTTTTCAGGGTCGGCCGAAAGACCTCGAGAACGCCCGTGCCGCTCTCGAGCAGACTCTCGAAGAGTGCGAAACTAGCCCATTGATGCAGCTTGCCCGGACGACCGTGCGCGGCGCCCATCGCGTCATGCGCCTGCTGATTCGCGCGCGGCGACAAGGGGATGACGCCCAGGTCCGCGCCCAGGAGAAGGTGCTCGAAAACCACTGGGCCGACGTGAGCGTGCATTTCGATGCGGTGGCTGCCGCCTACGACGCGGCTCTTTCTGTGCTGGTCCGAATCAAGGACAGCTCAGAAGATAAGGTCGATGTCCATCGGAGCGGCATGAGTTTGAACCGCGAAGACGCAAAGCACGCGAAGAAAGAACATAAACCCATTTAATCTAAATCTTTGCGCTCTTTGCGTCTTAGCGTTTCATTCCTTCTATTGTGCCTCCGAGTTGCGGTGCTCGAATCGGCTCTGCCTCAGAGCCCAAGCGGCTCCAGGTGACAGGTGAAATGCCGCAGCAGAGCCGGCTTCGAGGTGATGCGGTGGCCGGGAATCAGCTGTCGTTCCTGCCACACGAGCTCGATGACCTCGATCATGTAGTCGAAGTGACTCTGGGTGTAGACGCGGCGCGGGAAGGCCAGACGTACGAGCTCGAGCGGCGAAGGTTGCTCCTGTCCCTGCTCGTCGAAGTGCGCGAACATGACGCTGCCGAGCTCGACGCTGCGGATGCCCCCTTCGAGGTAGAGGGCGTTGACGATCCCGATGCCGGGGTAGTGCAGCGGATCGATGTGAGGCACCATCTTCTTGGCGTCGAGAAAGACCGCATGGCCGCCGGCTGGTTGCACGAGCGGCACGCCGAGCTTCAGGAGGCGAGTCGCCATGTACTCGATGGTGGCGTGGCGATAGACCTGGTAGTCGTATTCGAGGGCCTCCATCAGGCCGACGGCAATCGCCTCAAGATCGCGTCCGGCGAGCCCGCCGTAGGTCGGGAAACCCTCGCGAAGGATCAGGAGGTTGCGGAAGCGTATGGCCCACTCTTCGTTACGGCAGACGAGGAAGCCGCCGATGTTGGCCATGCCGTCCTTCTTGCAGCTCATGGTGGCGCCGTCGGCGAGAGCGAACATCTCCTGGGCGATCTCGAGCAGTGACCTGCCCCGATAACCCTCCTCGCGCTCGTGAATGAAGTAGGCGTTCTCGGCGAAGCGGCAAGCATCGATGATCAGTGGGATGCCGTGCTCGTCGAGCACCGCCTTGACCTGCTTGATGTTGGCCATCGAGACCGGTTGACCGCCGCCGGTATTGTTGGTCACGGTGATCATGCAGAAAGGGATCTTTTCGGTGCCGTGCTCGTTGATGCAGCTGCGCAAACCCTCGATGTCCATGTTGCCCTTGAAGGGGGAGTCCGCCGCCGTGTCGTAGGCCTCAGGGCACGGCAGGTTGACAGCGATCGCCCCGCGGTACTCGATGTTTGCCCGTGTTGTGTCGAAGTGACTGTTGTTGGGCACGATGTCGCCGGGCGAGAGCACACACTCGGCGAGGATTCCCTCCGCTGCGCGTCCCTGGTGGGTCGGTAGGATGTGGTCGAAGCCGGTGATCTTGTGCACAGCGTGCTCGAAACGTTTCCAGGACCGGCTGCCGGCGTAGCTCTCGTCGCCGACCATCATCGCGCCCCACTGCTGTGCCGACATGGCGCCGGTGCCGCTGTCGGTGAGCAGGTCAAGCGCGCAGTCTTCTGCGTCGAGCAGGAAGACGTTGTGGTGGGCCTTGTCGAGGGCACGCGTGCGTTCCTCCCGAGTGGTGATCTTGAGGGGCTCGGTCATTTTGATGCGAAAGGGCTCCATGATTGTCTTCATAGTGTGCCTCCATCTGGGTTGGGTTTGAGGTCTGCGGTCTCGACGAGCTGCCGCTGCAGCAGCCCGAAGAGTCGTGAGTAATGTCCGGGTTCCAGGGCCGGCCGCAGCTGTTGTGCGCCGACCGAAAATGCATAACGGATCAGGGCCAGGTCTGACGCCAGTTGCCCTGTGCCCGTGATCATCTGAAAAAGCTCGGTGAGGTAGGCGAGACGTTGACGGTCAACGCGCTCCTGAAACGCCATGACGGCGGGTTCACGCAACGCCCAGGCACGAATCGCCAGCTCGAGCTGCGGGTCGAAGGCCGCCTGGCTGAGTCGATTGAGGCGCTCGATCCTGCCGGAGAACCCTTCTTCGTGGCGACTCGATTCGATGAACTCCTGGGTGAGCGTCTTCTCCCAGTGGGTCAGAAGGCCCTGGGAGTAGTCGTCCCGGTTTTTGAAGTGGTGGTAGAACGAGCC
>CAZCEX010000558.1:0-3221 GCA_964497785.1 uncultured Thermoanaerobaculia bacterium
CCGAATGTCTACGCCATGGGGGGGTACGACACCGTGCGTGGTTACCGCACGTGGGGATTCCCCGGCAACCGGGTTGCTTTCGCAAATGTCGAGTGGCGGTTCCCTCTCATAGATCGGTTGGATCTCGCCTTCATGCGCGTTGGCCAGGTGCGAGGTCGATTCTTCGCCGACGTCGGCGCCTCATGGTTCAAGTACGGTGGGCAGGACTTCAACTACCGCGGCGAGCCTGGCTTCCAGTTCTACGGCGAGAAGATCGCTCCGGACGGGACGGTCATTTGCCAGGATGGCGCCTTGTGCGACGGGGTCGCCTCCTACGGTTTTGGTATCACCGTCTGGCTCTTCGGTCTGCCTTTCAACTGGGACTGGGTCCAGCGCTGGAACTTCTCGGACACGCTCGAGGGCACGGAGATGTATTGGTGGATCGGGATGCGGTTCTAGTGATTTCTGCGCCTCGGTCTGCTTCGCAGCCCGGTCGCATAAATCATAAACGGGAAGAAAACGAAGAGCATTTTCGGGCGATGGGATTCCCTGAGCTTTCGGTGCTTCTGCCCGTATTCGATGCGATCGAGTATCTCCCGACATGTCTGCAGAGTCTGAAACGCCAGACGTATCGTGAGTTCGAGGTCGTGGCGGTTGATGACGGGTCGGGGGACGGATCGGCGGAATTGCTTGACGAGTGGGCCCACTCCGATCGGCGGATCCGGGTGCTGCATCGGGTGCATGAGGGACTGGTGCCGGCGCTCAACGCGGGGCTTGCAGAGTGTCGGGCGCCGTTGGTGGCCCGGATGGATGCGGATGATGTTGCGCATCCGCGCAGACTCGAACGTCAGATCGCCTACCTTGTGGAGAACCCCGAAATCGATGTCGTGTCGTGTCTCGTGCAGTCATTTCCAAGGCGTGTGGTAGGGGAAGGCTATCGGATCTACGAGGCTTGGCTCAACGGCCTCGTCACCCACGGCGCGATGGCTGCTCAGCTCTTCGTCGAATCCCCGCTCGCACACCCGTCAGCGATGTTCCGGGCGCATGTCGTCTCCGATGTCGGTGGCTACAGGGACAACGACTGGCCCGAAGACTACGACCTCTGGCTGCGGCTCTTCGAGAGCGGTCAGCAATTCGCCAAGGTGCCTGAGGTCCTCTATTTCTGGCGGGAGCATGAGAGCCGCCTGACCCGCACCAACTCGTGCTACAGCAAGGACGCCTTCCTGCGCTGCAAGGCCCACCACCTTGCGCGGGGGCCCGCCGCACCACCAGCCGGCGTCGTACTGTGGGGCGCCGGCGTCACGGGGCGCCGACTGGCACGGTACCTGATAGGGGAGGGTGTCACGATCAGGGCTGTCGTCGACATTGATCCGTCGAAGATTGGGAGAGCCTTGAGAGGCCTGCCTATCATCTCGCCGGGCGAACTCCCTGCCCTCCTGAAAGAGCGAAGCAGCATTGTTGTCACATCCGTAGCCTCAAGGGGCGCCCGCGACCTCATCCGCAAGCGGCTGCAAGCCATGGGTCTCGAAGAGGGTGCAGACTTCTGGTGCGCAGCGTGATACGGCGTCTACCAGCACGCCGGTAAAGACGTTGTGGGAGCGGGCGTCCCGCCCGCGGACGGGCGGCTCTTGTTGGCGCTGCGGCTTTTCCACAGGCGGGACGCCTGTAGCCACCACCACCATGACTTCCGTCGTGACGACTGCCCTGGTGGCCGCAGGCGTCCCGCCTGCGATTGTTGTGCTCAGAGACTGGGGTTCTGCTCTTCGCGAATGTCACCCAAGCGAGTCGTCCGGGGAGGCCGGCGGGATCGGAACCGGCTTGAGATTCCAGATTTCGTTGGCGTACTGGCGGATCGCCCGGTCCGAAGAGAAGTAACCCATGGCCGCGATGTTGCGGATCGTGGCAGCCGCCCAGCTGCGCGGCTTGCGATAGAGCGCCTCGACCTGACTTTGGGCATCGACATAGGACCGAAAGTCGGCGAGGTGCATGTAGTGGTCGCCGTGCTCCATGATGTTCGACCAGATCGGCTTGAGTTTCGCCGCTGCGTCGCCTGCGAAGACGCCGTCACGGAGCGAGTCGAGAACGGCGGCGAGCTCGCGGTCGGACCGATAAAATCCCCACGGGTCCGAGGTGCCTGTCGCTCGTTGGATGGCGACCTCATCGGCCGTGAGCCCGAAAATGAAGAAATTGTCTTCGCCGACGGCGTCCCGGATCTCGATGTTGGCGCCGTCCAGTGTGCCGATCGTGAGTGCTCCGTTGAGGGCGAGCTTCATGTTGCCCGTGCCCGATGCCTCCATGCCGGCGGTCGAGATCTGCTCCGAGAGGTCGGCAGCGGGAATGATCTGCTCCGCGAGCGTCACCCGGTAGTCTGGGGGGAAGAGCACTCTCAGCCGGCCGTCGACGTCTGGATCTTTGTTGACGGTGTCGGCAACACCGTGGATCAGGCGGATGATCAACTTCGCCATTCTGTAGGCGGGCGCCGCTTTGGCGCCGAAAATGACCGTGCGGGGCACAACGTCAATCGACGGGTTGTCCTTGATCCGTTGGTACATCCAGATGACGTGCATCAGGTTGAGGAGCTGGCGTTTGTATTCGTGCAGTCGTTTGATCTGCACGTCGTACAGCGAATCCGGGTCCGGACGGATACCGCACAGTCTTTCGAGCACGTCCGCCAAATGAAGTTTGTTGACCCTCTTGATCTCGAGGACCTCGTCCTGGAATTCGGGGTCGTCGGCAAATGGTGCGAGCTTGGTAAGGCGGTCGAGATCGCGCGCCCAGCCATTGCCGATGCGGCGCGTGATGGCATCGGCCAGGCCGGGATTGCAGCTGAGCAACCACCGCCGGGGTGTGATGCCGTTGGTGATCCCCAGAAAACGTTCCGGCCACGTCTCGGCAAAATCGGGCACAACGCGCTCTTTGAGTAGCTTGGTATGGAGCTGAGCTACTCCGTTGACCTTGTGCGAGCCGACGATGGCGAGGTTGGCCATGCGGAAGCGTTTGTTCCCACCATCCTCGAGGATGGACATGCGCTGCAGTCGCATGGGATCGGCCGTGTGCCGCTCGCGCATCGACTCGATAAACCGCCGGTTGATCTCGTAAATGATCTGCACGTGGCGCGGGATGATGCTCTCCATGAGGTGGACCGGCCAGGTCTCCATCGCCTCCGGCAGCAGAGTGTGGTTGGTATATGAGCATGTTGCCCGGGTGATGTCCCAGGCCTTTGGCCAGCGAATGCCGGCCTC
>CAZCEX010000559.1:0-3219 GCA_964497785.1 uncultured Thermoanaerobaculia bacterium
ACCAAACGACACCCGATAGGCGCCGCCAATTCTATTCGGTACACCCTCCTAGATCCGACCGCTACGATCTTGCGTTCACGCGCCTGCGAAGCGGTACCTGGTGCCGCCTTCGGCTTTGGCCCGGTACATCGTGGCGTCGGCGCTGTCGATGAGTTCTTGCGGTGTTTCGCCGTTCTCGGGGTAGAAACTGATGCCAATGCTGGCCGAAAGCTCGATCGGTTGTCCGTCCAGGTGGATGTCCTGAGCCAAAGTCGAGAGGACTCTCTGAGCAACCGATGCGGCGGTGCTGCGGTTCTCGAAATGTTCAAGGACCAATACGAACTCGTCGCCGCCGAAACGTATCGCACTGTCGGTGTCCCGCACGCAGAAACGTATTTTTTCGGCTACCGTCTGCAGGACCGTGTCGCCCTTCGAATGTCCAAATGAGTCGTTGACCTTTTTGAAACCGTCGAGGTCTACGAAAAGCACTGCGAGACCGTGCTCGTGTCGGTCGGATGAGGTTATCGCCTCGTTGAGGATGGTCTCCAGCTCACGCCGATTGAGTAACCCGGTGAGTGCATCGCGCTTCGAGAGGTAGAGTGCACGCTCCTCAGCCAAGCGTCGGCTTTTTTGATGCTCCCGCCCCCGCGCTTCGAGATGAAAGTACTGGCCGAGGTTCAGCCCGCCGAGCAGGAAGAGCCACACGAGGATGAAAACCTCACGGGAGGTCTCCAGTTCCGGGGGGCTTGACCCGAAGAGTCGAAGTACGAAGTGTATGACAGGAAAGGCGAAGGAGTAGGCGAGAAGTGGGACCCCCTTTGGGGTTGCGGGTTGCCGCCGCTCGGTCTCTTTGGCGGATGAGGTCATCGGCAGTTGTCGGACTCGCGCCGCGATGATGATGAAGAAGAAGGGGGCGTACCAGAGGGCGTCGGAGGGCACAACGGAGCCCAGGTTGATCCTGCCGGCAAGATAGAGGCCTTCGAGGGTGTCCGTAGTGGCGATGAAGAGCATCGCGCAGGTCAGCAGAATGTACATGACCCGCCACCGGCGGGATTCCGCTTCGAAAGCGGCAGCGGCCAACCGGGCCGCCAGGTACAGATCAAGAGCGAGGTAGCAGAGAAACGAAGGAACCCAGGCGGTATAGACGTCGATCTGGATGAATCTCGGCAGGAGGATGAAGTACGCGAAAAGCCCGGTCGCGAAGAGAAACCTCCCGGACCAGGCGAAACGCCTCACCCGCTCCCCGGCCCGCCTCGCCCGATCGATGTGGGGACAGGCCTCGAGTGCGAAGACCCACCACAGGTAGTAGCAGAAGTAGAGACAATCGAGAACGATCGCGCCGACGGATTCGCCCGAGTCGATGATCCCGGCGGCCATGATGATCTCGCTCACGATCCAGAACGAGCAGGCGATTGCGATGCGCCTCCAGAAGCGGCGCTCCTCCCGGTTGGTGCACTGAGACAGACCCGCGGTTGCGGCGAGAACCGTCAGGAGCAACCACGAGAGCATCGTGACTGATTCGGCAAAGAACTCGAGTTGCACTGGGTTCAGTAGCGGAAGGCTGTAGACGCAGGCGATGAGGCCGGACAGGACCAGGGCAGAAATGACCCAGGGGTCCGTCAAGAGGTTTCGCGTCGTTACTGAAAAGGGGAGAATGTGCTCTGACCTTCCTTCCGCCCGTACCAGCTCTGGCCAACTATAGACGCTCCAATCTCAATAGGCAGTGATTATTTCTGCAGATTGAGGCCAGGGCTGACGCCGATCACAGTTTACCCACAATCTCCGGTCGAGATCGAAAGCAATACTGCGCGTTCTGTTCGTCGTGTCGGCTGCTGAACTCCCGGGTTACTGAGGCGCAGTCGGCACCGGGACCAGGCAATACTCGAGGTTCTCGATCAGGAAGAGGTTGAAGATCAGACCCTGGCCGTCCTCATACCCTTCTTTCCAGGTACGGCTCTCGTTGGGGGTTGAGCTGCCGACCCAGCTCAGGTCGGCGTCGATCAGGTCCGAGCAGTCGTCCTCGTCCCACGATCTCAGGTCCTCGATTCCGGCGGCGAAACCCGCCAGGTACTCCTTGTCCGTTCGAATGTCATCGCTGAGGCGAGCGATATCGCGGTGGGCCTGAGCTTTGCGGGCGACGACCGCAGCGTTCATCTGTTCGGCGACCCAGACCGTGTGTCTGGCGAGGGTGAGATCGTAGTCCTCCGGGTAAGGCGCCCGGGTTCGCTGGTTCCAACTCGGGGAGTCGACTGCCGCCTGCAGGGACGGCGCTGTCCGGAGCAGTTTGTCGAGCCGGTTCAGAATGCCCTCGATATCGTCTTCCTTGGTCAGCGACCGCGGCAGGTCGATCATGAGCTGGGCTTTACAGGAACGCTCGTCGAAGAGCTCGAAGGGGCCGTCGGCCCGGCTTATCAAGATCGGTTCGCGAAGAGTCACGAACAGGTCGAGGCGTTGCTTCTTGAGGTTGATCTTGTCGATCCTGACCAGCTCCCCGGGCTCGAAGCGGCGGTCCGCCTTCGTCGATACGCCGACTTCGCTCACCTCGTTGTTGTTGTACGCGCCGGAGCAGTTCGAGTAGATCTCGACCGAGACCAGCGCCCAGGCCCCGGCGAGTCGGCGCTCGACGTCCTTCTCAAGCTGCCACGGGAAGCAGATCGATACGGTGAGGAACGTAATGACGGCGGCTATGAGAGTTATTCGTCGAGACATCGGCGGCCTCCTGGAGATGTTGGGGGGAGAGTAGCACTGCGCGACCGACTTTTCCGCAGCGCCGCCTTCTGAGGCGCCCGAAGTGCCTGTTCGGCACCCCGGGCACCCCAGCGACGCACGAGCAGCGCGGTCGTGCGCAGAAAACCGAGTCATTTACGACCACGCTGCTCATGCGATCGGCGGCCTGCCTCGTAGGCTGGGAATCACAGCCGCATCGACCTCCCCGAGGATTGCCAAGCATCAACATTGTTGCTGCGATCTACGGAATGGAAACGGCTCACCACACAATGTTATGCATGGCACGTCCCACCGGAGGCGCTTTCTCTGGTTCTCCGGTCGGCTACGTAGCCGCTACGGAGAACCACCGCTACCGCTGGTTCTTTCGACGATCCATGTTGCCCGAACACCTACGACGTGATTGAATCACTTTGTGCCTACGACACAGGGAGCTCCAGTTGATCTCATCGTGTACCGCGATCTCGAAGGCGATCCGGTGAACGACCTGGCGCTCGAGGGCGACCTGCTCGAGCG
>CAZCEX010000560.1:0-3207 GCA_964497785.1 uncultured Thermoanaerobaculia bacterium
GTGCGTCATCTTGGCGAGTAGATCGGCGGTTGCGGGCGCAACGACGACGAGATCTGCCTCGCGGGAGAGACGGATGTGGCCCATCTCCGACTCCTCGGTGAGAGAGAACATATCACTGTAGACCCGTTCCTCGGACAAGGCGGCCACCGACATCGGGGTGACGAAGTGGGGCGCGTTGACACTGAGCACGCAGCGCACGCGGGCGCCGGCCTCGCGCAATCGGCGAATCAGGTCGAGGCTCTTGTAAGCGGCGATGCCGCCGCTTATGACGAGGAGGATGCTCTTGTTTTTGACCACTGGGATCACCTCTCGGTTCTGTATCCCGGGATGAAACCGCCGCGGACGGTGGTGTCATCGTGTTGACGATCGCGATTGGCGCGGATCGGCCTCATTCTACAGCGCCGAACGAATGGGGCGGATCGGGTCGACGGCGCGTGGCATCTGCTGAGGGAGATGGGCGTCGAGCCTCGGCTCGAGGAGAGGAGCGGCACGACCTCGTCACGGTTAGCGAACTCGACGGCCCGCATTTGCGTATAGGAAGGGCGAGAAGGATAAATTGCCCGAAGACGGGTCTACGGGTCGGGACCGGCCCGAGAGGAGGCCACATGCGAATCACGAAACGAGAGGTGGAGAACGCGGTCATCTTGGCGCCGAAGGGCAAGATCACGATCGGTATCGGCGACGTTGCCCTGCGCGACGCTATCGACGAGGCGGTCCTTCAGGGCGCCGACAATCTCCTGCTCGACTTCAAGAGCGTGTCGAAGATGGACTCTTCGGCCATCGGAGAGCTCATTGCCGCCCACAATCGGATCTCGAGGCGGGGTGGCCAGCTCAAGCTCATGAACATGCCGAGCAAGCTCTTCAGCATCCTCGGGGCGACGCATATGGTATCGATCTTCGATGTGCTCGACAGCGAGGAGGAGGCGCTCGCTTCGCTGCAACCGCACTGATGCGAACGACGGGGTTCGTGGCAGTCAGCGTACCGACAGGCCAAGCGACCGAAAAATCTGGCGGCAAACGAGGCAACGACGGGCATGGCGACGCCAGCGTCGCACATAGCGGGATTGCGGCGGTGCGAGAGCGAGAATCTCTGGCTCGACATGCCCGCGTCCAGCTCCGGTCGCTTGCTCTCGACCGTGACGCGAGACAAACCCCGGTCGATCCATCTCGGTAACGAGTTGGTCGAGAGACTGCCGGGGGCCGGGCTGTGTCGCTGCCAGAGTCATCATTGCCTCTTTGCGCTCAGTCACCCCATGAGGCGACGAAGCCGCTCTCCTCAAGTATAACGAACCACGTGCGGGTTTCGTTCAGTTGGGTGGGACGGCGTTGGTAGGTAGGGTCGGGTTCGAGATCAGCGACGGGGCCGGTGGCAGCTACCGGTACGCCACCACCATCACGCTCTGGTTGCGAGCAAGATCGTCGAGATGGCCGTCGAGCCTGTAGGCACCGGCGATCTCGTCGCTGATCTGCGGCGGTTCGTATCCCAGCCAAAACCCGGAAACAGCGCCTGTTGCCACACCGGAGAGCTGCAGGGAGCTCTTGACAGTTTCGACCCTGCGCGCCGACAGGGTGCGGTTGAACTCCCGGTTGCCTGTCCGCGAGCCTCGTCCGATCAGCAAGAACTGAGCGCCGCGGTCAGCGGCAGCGTCGACGAAACGCTCCAGGACCTGTGCGTCATCGCTTTCGAGGTCTGAGGACCCGGTTCTGAAGGTCAAGAGCAGATGTGGGTGGGTCGCGACCTGCCGGACGTGCTCGTACAGGAGGCCCTGGACCACCGGGTTGCAGATCTTTTTGCAGTTGGCGACGTGATCGTACCAATCGGATCGATCCACTTTGCCGGCCTCGAGGTCTTTGGCCTGCGCCTTCAGGTGTTTGTCGACGGTTTCGTAGCCGACGCTGGCGATCGCCGTCGACAGCCATCGTTTGCGTTGGCTCGTCGTAAGGAGGGGGTTGCCGTCGCCGGTCAGGGGATTGGCGCCGAAGATCGAGTCGACTCTTTCGTCCCCCTTGGGGTCGTTGTCAAAGTCGATGGAGTCGAGGTCCTCGTGGATCGCTTCCATCAGGGCCTCGTCAACCTTTGACTCGGCTGAGGCTCCGAAGAGTGAGCCCTCGAGATCGGCGAATAATTTGTCGGCTTGCGGGTCAATCTCCCCGTCCTGCCGTACGGTGTCGGCCGCCCACGGCGCCTGAGCGCTGACCGCAAGAATGAACAGGAACAGAATCGTATTGATCGGTCGCATCATGCACCTCCGAGGTGGAAACGGGCTTCTTGCAGCGTCTGAGAGTCCGGGAAAAGGCGCAGGCCTTCATCGATGGTCCGTCTGGCCTCATCGTCGCGACCGGTCGAGGCCTGAGCGAGCGACAGCTTGTAGTAGAGGCTTTCTGCGGCATGCCGTGCGAGTGCCTGTTCGAAAAGACCGCTGGCCTCGTCGCCGTCACCTTCCTGAAGGCGAATCGTGCCGAGCGCGTCGAGCGCCGGAGTCGGGTCTTTCAAGGCGTTTTCGGCGAGCAGAACCTCGAGCTTCGCCGCGGCCTCGTTGAGCTGTCCGTTGTTGAGCAGCTCGCTCACACGACGCATCGGGTTCTCTGCGGCTGTCGCCGTCATACGCTCCGGAGCGGGAGCTGCGGCGGGTTGCTCGACCTGTGAGACCAGGATCCAGGCCAAACCGACGAGCGCGACCACCGAAGCTGCGACGACCGGTGCGGACAGCCAGCGCCGTTTCGTTTGAATAGGTGTGTGCAGATCCTGAACGACGGGCGCCTTTTCAGTCGCCTGCCGGGGCGCTTCCATGCTTTCACTGAAGGATCGAGGGGCTGGCGTCGGCGCCAGATCCTGAACGACACCCGGTTTCAGCTCGGCGGGCGCCGTCGATGCGTGAACGAGTACCTGATCGAGCACCTGCTGCATCTCGATGATGTCCGGAAATCGACGTTTGACATCGTCAGCCATCGCCCGCGAGATCACGATGTCGAGCGCCGGTATCACCTCGATGTTTCGCACGAGGCGCTGCAGCATCGCTCCGACCAGAAACTGGTCCGACATTGGGGTAGCGGCTCCGCCGTTGAGCACCTCCGGCGGGATCGGGTCGAGCTCGATCCGTTGATCGAGGGTCAAGGCGCCACCGGTCAGCACGGCGGTGTCACTGGGATCGACGATGATGAGATCCTCGTGCACGTGACGATGAACCACGCCCGACGCATGAGCGA
>CAZCEX010000561.1:0-3199 GCA_964497785.1 uncultured Thermoanaerobaculia bacterium
CTCGCCGAGGCCAGGGGCAAGGTGGTCCTGGTCAACTTCTGGGCCACGTGGTGCCCGCCGTGCCGAGAGGAGATTCCTCATCTCGAGAAGCTGTGGCAGCGGATCAAGGGTGAGGACTTCATAATGGTCGCCCTGGCGCGTGGGGAAAGCGAAGAAGAGATCAGACCATTTGTCGAGGCCAATGACATGACCTTTCCGGTTGCGGCCGACAGCGACAAATCCGTCTATGCCCTATATGCCGAACAGTACATCCCGCGCAGCATCGTCGTCGACCGAAGTGGGGCCATCGTTTTTCAGTCGTCCAGCTACGATCAAGCCGAGTTCGAACACATGGTGGAGGCAATCAACGTGGCGATGGGCTTTCGCTGAGAGCAAGGGCGCCTACTCCTCCGGGATTGACGAGGTTGCGTGCTCCAGATTCTCCCGATCTCGGGCTATTCTGGCGCGAAGAAGCCCGTCCCGATACTTGTGGGCCATGTCGTAGTGTTCTTCGGCTCGGGATCGATTACCCAGTTCGGCGTAGCAGTTTCCGGTTCGGTAGTTTGCCCACGGCTTGAGCCACTCAGGTGAAGAGACCGTGGATGCGAGGGCCTGCTGGAACACAGTAATGGCCTTCGTGCAGTCCCCTCCTTTCTGATACGTCCTCCCGATCCAGAACTGGACCTGAGGCTTTTCGGTCTGAGGGAAACCGTCTGAGGCGTTGTCGATGTTGCTGAGCACATCCGAGTATTTCTTGAGCGCCAGGTCGAATCTTCTCTGCGCAAGCAGGTTTCCAGCTATCTCCATGGCACGGTCGAACTCGGACATCGGCTCTTCGATTTTGCTTTGGGCCGCATCGTAACAGGAGCGATCAGGCTCTTTCTTGATCGTGCGATAGCGCTCGAGGGCCCTGGTGCGTTCTCCCTTGAGTTCGTAGCAGTGGCCGATCTGGAAGATGGACCACGGGTAGGTCCAGTGATCGGTTTCGTTTTTCTCTACGGCGTCGGAAACGATGCTTTCGGAGATCTCAAGAGCCGAACCGAGCTGATTCAACGTTAAGTAGCACTTCCCGATCTGGTATCGGGCAGATCGGGAGAACTCGGGGAATCGCTGGTCGTCCTTCATTTCGAGGATCGTCTCGTACATTGAGATCGCCTGCTCGAACTGGCCGAGCTTTCTGGAGATCGAGGCAAGCTCCGACAGGAAAAGGGGGTTCGACGGGTAACGACTCACCAGTCCCTCGGCTAAGACCTTGGCCGCCTCGGGGTCTTCTTCATACCTCTGGTAGATGTCCTCCAGGAAGAAATAGGCGTCCATACGGGTCAGAGAGCCCTTGTTGGCAGCCAGATGGAGGTAGTCCAGGCCCTGGAATCGGTCCGCCTCGATGCCGAGCAAGAAGGAGAAGAGCTTGAGCACCTTGGCAACATCCATGTAGTAGTAATAAAGACCGAGTTCGAAGTAGGCGTCGTAGCACTGAGGCTTGTCTGCGATGAGGGCCTGAAGAGTTTTTTTGCTTTTGCGGGAGGCCCAGTAGGACTTGAGGAAATGGCCGTTGACGGCGTGATAGCGACCGAGATTCCCGTAGGCTCTGCCCAGGTAGAGGGTATTGTTTTGATTGGCTTGTCCTTCTTTCAGTCGCCGCTTAGCCACGTCGATCGTCAGCTCGGAGATCTCCTTGAAGGTATCCCCGTAGTCCTCATCAAAATCGGTCAAAAGGTACAGCCAGAAATAGACCTCGGCCTTGAAGAAGTAGCCCCTGGGGTCGCCGGGATCCCGACTGATCATTGAGTCGTAAAGGGCTATCGCTTTGTCGTGCTCGAGGCGGTGCATCAGGTCGATGCCCTCGATGATCGTCTGATCTTTCACCTCAGCCGAGATTGCGGTCATCGGCAGGATGACGAGCAGCAGGATGATCAGAGCAATCGGCACCAGGAAAACCCCTTCTTTGCAACAGGCATCTGGTTACCAGTGTAGTGGGTTCGAACGGATTCAAGGCGCCAACCGAGTTATCCTTGATTCAACGGACCGGTTTCGAAAATCGCCGGAGATGGCTGGGCGAGGATACGGAGGGTGAGTCGATGAAGATCGTGGACAGCGGGGATCCGAGAGTTTTGGAGCTGCGCTCTCAGGTGCTCGGTTGTGTAGTCTTCGTGGGCCTGCTCTTCGTTGTCGGAGGAGGCCTCGTCATTGCCTTGACACTCGAGACAATACCCGTCGAGATCTTCATCGAGCCCGAGCTGAGGACGATCGTCCTGGCTGTCGGAGCATTCGGCGTCGTGCTCGGCATGATCTTCATGGGTGGGCGCAGCGGCAAGCATATCGACGGCCGCCGCCAGGTCTTGAGCACCTGGTCCGGCCTCTGGGTTCCAATGCGTCGGAAGAGCCTTTCGGTGGATGGCTACTCCCAGGTGCTCCTGGTCAAGGAGGTCCGGCGCGGCAAGAACTCTTCCACAACCTATTATCCCGTCAGCCTGGCCGGTGGTGGGGACAAGGAGATCAGGATTGACACCGGCACCGACTACCTCAAATCCAGGCGGATGGCTGAGGGGGTCGCGAGGGCGCTGCACCGGCCTTTGACCGACTCCACGTCCGGAGAAGAGGTCGTTCGTGAACCTGGGCGTCTCGACGAGAGCTTGCGTGAAAGCATGCGTCGGCTCGGTGAGCGGGT
Source organism: uncultured Thermoanaerobaculia bacterium (assembly GCA_964497785.1). GTDB lineage: Bacteria > Acidobacteriota > Thermoanaerobaculia > Thermoanaerobaculales > Sulfomarinibacteraceae > CAZCEX01. The sequence continues at coordinate 2,648 of CAZCEX010000561.1, forward strand.
CGAGGTGTCGCCGCGACCTCCCCAGATGCGTTCCGAGGCGCTGGTCACCTTGAGCGAGGTCGAGGTCGAGATTCCTGGAATGAGTGCCAAGGCGCGCCTGGTCATGAACCTCGTCGTGATCGCTGCCGTATTGGGGATCGGTCTTTTCTTCTTCGGTGCGCCGGTTTTTACGAGAGGCAAGGGCCCGTGGGTCGCGGATTGGTCGATAGTGCTCGTGGCCGTATTATTCGTCGGCACTCCCCTGGTGGTCATTCTCGGCAAGCTCCGACGGTTCAATCGAACGGTGAGGGTCACCGCAAGCAGGGTTGCGTTGACCGTACTCGAGGGTCGAAAAATGACCGAAATCCCCGGAGACGAGCTCGAGGAGCTGTCGATCTCAGGCAAGGACATCAGCCAGCTCTTCGAGACCCGCCCGGACGGCAGCATGGTCGTCGACTCGAAGTTTCTCGACACGCCCGAAGGAGGGACCCACATCGCGGAGCACGGACAGGCGCCGACGATCCCTCCGGCAATTGCCGGGGTCGTCAAGACTCTCGGAACCCTCGCGCCGGG
>CAZCEX010000562.1:0-3188 GCA_964497785.1 uncultured Thermoanaerobaculia bacterium
AGGCGACCAGGCGTTTGTTTATTTTGCTGTTCATTCGTGTTTTCAGGTGCTGGCGCAGCGGCGACCATTGGCGTCTTCGCGGTTCGATGTTGACCCTTCCGGCAACCACCAACCTGATCTATTGAGGTACCTGTGGCCCGCATTATTCACCAGCCTCCTGCCGAGGCCAGTACACAACTTCCAGCTCCTTTTCCATCCTGGTGGCAAGGTCCGTGTAGCCCTTTGCATCACCAACGAAAAAGAGGTGACTGGAGCACGAGCAATCTGAGGCGCCGAAACTACTCACGGTCTGTTCGGTGTGGCAGGCGAACCAGTGCGCCCAAGAGCACTCTCGGCGCACCCCATCGTTGCGATAAAAGGCGCCTCGCACAACCGCTTGGGTAACCAGGTAGTCAACATGCCAACGACAACGCTTCTCCCGAGAGAAGTGCCTGCCGAGCCTCGCTCTCAGACCGCCAGGGCCGAGGGCGCTACCGATGTAGAGGTATATGCCGGGAACAAAGAGCCGATCCCCGTTAGCACCCACCCTCACTGTGGCCGGCTCAACAACCTCGAGTGTAAGGATGTAGGTCCCTTTGCCAGGTATTATTCGCGGCCCCGGCACAGCTCAACGGCCAGCCAAAAAACACAAGACCGCGATCCCAAGGAAGACCACCCAGGACAGGTGCCTGCCGCGGGTAAATCCAACCGCCAGCGCCGAACTGACCAGGAATGTCGTGGCAACGATCATCAGCAGCCCCGATCCGACTGCGACGTGCCCCGTCACACCCGCGACCAGGAGGATCACCGCTGCAAACCCCACCCACGCAACCGAGGTCAGATGCCACGCAAACCTCAAGGTCTGCCGCGTGAAAGTATCGTCGCCGAAGAGGCGCGGCAGGTCGGTGCGTCGCAGCAGCCGGATGAGGATGTACCGTTCCCCGAGCCAGGAGTGGGCCGCAGCTATCGCAACGGCGAGTAATGCAGCGATCAACAGCGGAGTATTCATGGCGACGATGATAACCGCATAGGCACCGGTAAACAGTATCGGCCTGCGACACGGTTTCGGCGACGGTCTCCGTTACGATCTCGGGCTCGGGCTCGGGCTCGGCTAAGTGTTCGCCCCGAGTGCACCGATCTGCGCCTGCCAAAGCCCGTGGTAGCACCTGGAAGCCTCGAGAAGATCGGCATGCCGGCCCACCTCCACGAAACGCCCCCGATCCATCACCACAATCCGGTCGTACCGCTCCATCTCCGACAGGCGATGGGTAATGTGGATTTGCGTACGTCCAACGAGCCGGGCATCGACGCCGGCCAGCATGCGCAGGGCGGTGGCCTCGTCGAGGGCCGAGGTCGCTTCGTCGAGGATCAGGACGGCGGGATCTTGGAGCAGGGCGCGGGCGACGGTCAGTCTCTGGCGTTGGCCTCCGGAGAGCGAGGCGCCGTGCTCACCGACGTACGCTTCAAAGCCATCGGGAAGACTGCGGATCGTTTCAAGCAACGATGCTGCTTCGCAGGCACCTTCCAGCTCCTGCATCGAGGCCGCAGGGGCCACCAATCGCAGGTTCTCGGCTATCGTGCCGGCGAAGAGCCAGGGGTTCTGCGCGACCAGGGCAACACGCCGCCGGAGGCCCGTCAGGGGTAAATCACAAAGGTCGTGATCGCCATAGCGGATGGCGCCCACCTGCGGATCCCAGGTCCGAACCAGCAATGCCGCCAGCGTCGACTTACCGCAGCCGGTGGGTCCCACGACGGCCAACCGCTCACCAGCCTTGATCACCAGATCCAGGCCTTCGAGGGTCGGGGCGTTATTGCCGGGAAAGATGAAGCCGAGCCCTTCGATCCGGATCTCGGGGCTTTGAGCGCGAGCCAACCATACCGGCTGGACTGGGTTGGTCGGCGAGACAACAGCGGGCGGGAGCTCGGCCACCTCGAGCAAACGATCCATACTCTCGACTTGATGATGGAGGTCGCGGGCCGCCGACGGCAGCCCGACAGCGGCTTCGAAGGCTGCGGCAGCGACCAGACACAGCACGCCGAGCATCACGGGATCCAGGTCACCGGCACGAATGGGAGCGATCGCCGCCACGAGAATGGCCACCACCGTTCCGTGGGTGATCAACACCCCGAGCCCGGTCGCCAGAGCGTCAAAATCCGCGCCGGCCAATCGCGCACGCCGCCAATTGTCCGCAGCCTCCGTCACCCTGCGTCGTTGCGCCGTATCAGCGTCGAAAACCACCAGGTCCGCGAGCCCTTGCACGAGGTCTACGATCGCGGTGGACATCCGCGACCGGGCGGCGCTCAGCTGGTGCTGATATCGCCTGCTGCGCAGGAGGACCAGCGCCGGCACAACGACCGAAAGCGACCCGTAGCCCAGGGCAAATGGGATCGCAGCACTGTCCGCAACCAGGGCAAGAAAGGCCGTGGTGCCTGCACCGACCAGGACAGCGGCAACAAAGGGGCCGAGGCAACGAACCACAAATGGTTCGATCGTCGCGATATCGCTGACAGCTCGGGCCAGCAGGTCGCCGGAACGCCGTTCGACAAGCGGCGCCGGTGCCAGAGGCTCCAGGGCGCCAACGAACCAGATTCGCAGCCGAGCGATCATTCGCAAAGTGGCATCGTGGGCGACCAGCCGCTCGAGATACCTCAGTACCGCCCTCGAGATGCCAAAAAAGCGCACCCCAACTACTGCAACCTGGATCTCGGCGAGAGCTGGTTGAAAGGCGGCAGTGGCGATCAGCCACGCACCTGTACCTAGCAGCCCGACTGCCGCAAAGACCGTCGCGGCCCCGGCCACTCCGGCCAACAGCACCGCCCACCTCACCTCACCCGCAAGAATCAGCAGGCTGCGCACCGCCGTCGCCTTCACGCCGCACCTCTGCGGCCGGACAGCAGTTGATGAAACGGCCCGGGGCGATTGAGGATCTCCGATGGCGTGCCCTGGTCGACGAGTATGCCTGCTTCGAGAACCAGCACTCGATCGGCCCGCTCCACGGTTGCCAGCCGGTGGGCGACGACAAGGGCCGAGCGCCCGCGCAACAGACGGTCGATGCTGTCGTCGATCTCGGCGATGGTGCGTGCATCCAGGCCGGCGGCCGGCTCGTCGAGCAAAACAACCGGAGCGTCTTTTAAAAAAGCCCGGGCCAGGGCCAGGCGCTGGGCCTGACCACCCGACAGGCGCGCCCCTCGCTCCCCGATAGGCGTAT
>CAZCEX010000563.1:0-3181 GCA_964497785.1 uncultured Thermoanaerobaculia bacterium
GGGCCGAAACCGGCTGCTGTTGGGGGGTGGTGAAGAAAATGAAAAATGAAAAATGAAAAGTGAAGAATGTTGAACGGAGAACGACAAGGCGCCTCCGGCGGAACGTGTCCGGGTGATTCGCGGTTACAGTACCCTGGGGGTGGTTCCTGTGGCCGGAATGCCGGCGCCTCGCGCAGAGTACCCCTCCGGACGGGATTGACGAGATGAATCAGGAAACGCAGCAATTGCTCGAAAGAATTCGCGCCGACATCATCGGCGGCGATCGGGCCATCGACGGCCCCTTCGGGCCACGGCGGGTCATCTATGCGGATTACACGGCCTCTGGCCGATCGATCGCCAGCATCGAGGACTTCATCCGCTCCGAAGTGATGCCGCTGTATGCCAATACGCACACCGAGGCATCGAGCACCGGGCTGCAGACCACGACCTTTCGTGAGGAAGCGCGGCGTATCATCCGTGATTCGGTTGGTGGCACCGATGACGATGTCGTGATCTTCTGTGGCTCCGGGGCGACGGGCGCTATCCAGAAGATCATCGACATCCTGAATTTGCGTATCCCGTCGGATCTGGACCATAGGTACGGGCTCTCGGAGCGCATTCCCGGGGACGAAAGACCGGTCATCTTCATCGGACCTTACGAGCACCACTCGAACGAGATCTCCTGGCGGGAGACGATTGCAGAGGTGGTCGTCGTTCCGGAAAACAGCGACGGGCGGATCGACGAGCGCTTTCTCGAGGATCGGCTGCGGGAGTACAGCAAGCGGCCCCTGAAGATCGGCTCCTTCTCGGCCGCCTCAAATGTCACCGGCGTCGTATCCAACACCGATTCCATTACGAGGCTCCTGCACCGGTATGGAGCGCTAGCATTCTGGGATGCCGCCGCGGCAGCCCCGTACGTCGGGCTCGACATGAACCCGGACCCGCCCGAGGGGCCACACCCGACCGCGTGGGACGCCGTCTTCATCTCGCCCCACAAGTTCATCGGCGGGCCGGGGACACCAGGCGTCCTGGTCGTCAAGAGGAAAATCATGACGAACAGTGTGCCGTCGGTTCCCGGCGGCGGTACCGTGTCGTATGTGAGCGAGGTCGGCCACTCCTATATCGAGGACCCCAGCCATCGCGAGGAGGGCGGCACGCCGGCGATCATCGAGTCGATCCGTGCCGGCCTGGTTTTCCGCCTCAAAAATGCCGTTGGCGAAAAGGCGATCGAAGCTCTGGAGCGCTCGTTCGTGGAGCGCGCAATCGCTTCGTGGTCGGCCAATCAGAATCTCCAGATCCTCGGCAGCCGCACCGCGGCCCGGCTGTCGATCGTCAGCTTCCTGGTCCGTTTCGGGGAGCGTTACCTGCACCACAACTTCGTAGTCGCGCTGCTCAACGATCTGTTCGGAATCCAGGCCAGAGGCGGTTGCTCCTGCGCAGGGCCCTACGGTCACCGGCTCCTGGGGATCGACACCGAACGATCAGCTCTGTTTCGCAAGGCGATCAAGTCGGGATGTGAAGGCATCAAGCCCGGCTGGGTGCGGGTGAACTTTAACTACTTCTGCTCCGAGAACGAGTTCGCCTACATCCTCGAGGCGGTCGAGCTCATCGCCGAGCACGGGTGGAAGCTCTTGCCCCACTACCAGTTCGACCCGGAGTCGGGGATCTGGAGGCACAAGCACTTTCAGCCCAAGGTGAGCCGGGCCCTGAGCGACCTGAAGTTTGGTGCTCCCGACGGCGGGGGAGAGCGCGACCGACTCGCGGAGCCCGAGGCGGCTTTCCCTCGATACCTCGATCAGGCGAAGGAACTTTTTGCCAGCGCGGACTCCGGCCTGTGCTCGGGGGAGAAGGCAGTGGCGCTCGCGCCCGAGCTTGAGAGTCTGCGTTGGTTCCCTTTGTCGCACGAGATTGGCTTTGCGGGTGACTGAACGAATCGTGCTGGACATATGCCCGGAGGGAAGGCGCAGGCCGGCGGTGGTGGTGCATCTGACCAGCACGATTCGTATAGAATACGCTTCGCGTATTCAGCGAATAAATAGAGTAGAAAACCTGTCTTCTTTCAAACGCGCGTAGCGCGTCTATCTCGGAGAGTGGCATAAAAAAGCCCTCGATTCATCGAGGGCTTTTTTGTGACACTATCCGAGTCTACATGATGGCGTACAAGGGGCTCTTCTCCCCGGACCGTATAGCAGCTGCTTTTGCCGGAACGGTCGGCAAGGCGCGGAAAGCGAAGTGGATCGCGGTCTGTACCTTGTTGTGGAAGAAGGCTGCCTCGTCGTTATTCATGAGGAACTCTTTGTAGGCTTTCTTGTCGTCGGTTCCGATGCCCTGCTCCTCGAGGATCGCCGCCAGTTTTTTCTTGGCGAGCAACGCCTGGTCGAGCAGGAAGTGGGCGCCGAGGCAGGTGCCGACCATGTCGAGGAGGGGAACGGCGTTGATCAGCACGAGCTGAATGCCGTCCGGCCTCTTGGTGAGCTCCTTGGAGATGGTCTCGACCTGCTTGAGGCCTGCTGCGAGCAGCCATGCCGGCTCCATCAGTTCGGGGTCGCTCTTGGCCCGGTTGAAGGTCTTCTCCGCCATGCCGAGCAGCTCGCGGATCGGTTGGCCATTGTCCAAGGGCAGCTTGCGGGCGACGAAGTCCAGGGCCTGGATGCCGTTGGTGCCTTCGTAGATCGTGGCGATCTCGATGTCGCGCATGTACTGCTCGGCTGGGTACTCCTTGGTGTAGCCGTAACCGCCGTACACCTGAAGGCACTGGTGGGCAGTCTGCAGACCCCACTCCGAGCACCACGCCTTGCAGATCGGTGTCAGGATCTCGACGTAGTTCTTGTATCGCTCGGCCTCTTCACCTTCGCTGATGTGACTCATGTCGAGGTAGTAGGAGGTCTGGAGCAGGAGCGCCCGCATGGCCTCGACGTAGGCCTTCGAGGTCAGGAGCATGCGCCGAACGTCGGGGTGCTCGACGATCGGAACCTGGGGGGCGTCCGGGTTCCTCATCTCTTTCCAATGTCGGCTCTGCAGGCGTTCTTTGGCATAAGCCAGCGCTTGCTGGTGGGTCGCGGCGGCGCCGGCGGCGCCCTGAAGACCGACCTCGATACGGGCGGCGTTCATCATGTAGAACATGAGCTTCATGCCGTGGAGCTCCTCACCGAGAAGGAATCCCTGGCAGCCGTCTTGCCCGCCGAAGACGAGGGTGCAGGTG
>CAZCEX010000564.1:0-3178 GCA_964497785.1 uncultured Thermoanaerobaculia bacterium
GACCAAACGACACCCGATAGGCGCCGCCAATTCTATTCGGTACACCCTCCTAGGTAGCGCCCGGCCCCCAAAATCAGGTCGGTCATGGGTGGTTTTGCCCAGGCGCGAAACTGGCATTGAACCGCGAAGACGCAAAGAGCGCAAAGACCTGATTCCAGTATTCTTTGTTCTATCTTCGCGTCTTGGCGGTTCAAATCACGCCGCTGCGGAGGGCGGCGGTCTCATCAGTTTGAGGCTGCTGCCTTCTCGATTGCGAGATCGATGGCGCCCTCGACGATCGCATCGAGCACCGCTCCTGCCTCGTGCTGGTTGGCTGTCGCCGTGATCACAAGGTCGAGCTCGGGAACGTAGGTCGCTGAGGTGCACCAGAATCCCGAGTGGCGGTAGAGGGTGTAGCCGTCGTGCTCGAGCACCCATATCCCCATGCGGTAAGCCCCCGGCGGCAGGCTTCTCTCGCCTGCACCCGGTGCCGGCTGAAGGTTCTCGAGGGTGCTCAACATGGTTTCGAGGGTGCCAGCGTCGTGGTAGATGCCGCCGGTAAAGAGGGCGCGGGTGAACACCGCGAGGTCGTCGACGGTCGTCGCGATGCCACCGCCGCCCCACAGGTCGAAAGACGGGTCGAAGCCGGTGACATCGAGGTCGCCATAGAACTGGTGGGCGCGCTGCAATGCACCCTCAGGCTTCGGTTCGAGGGTTTCGAACCAGGTCGCATCAAGGCCGACAGCATCACGATCGATGGGCTCCCAAACTGCTTCGGCGAACGAGTGGCCGGTGATGCGCTCGAGCATCTCCCCGAGGAGGATATAGCCGGTGTCAGAGTAACGGTAGACCGTACCCGGCTCGCCCTGGACTGTCCCTTCGTCGACACAGATCTGCAGCTGATCGGCTCGGGACCAGCGGCGTTGAGGGTTGTTGACGATCTGCTCGGCGTATTGTTCGTTGCCGTGATCATCCAGTCCGCTGGTATGGGTGAGCAGGTGGCGAACGGTCATGACCTCCGGTTGGTAGCCTCCGCCTCGAAGGGTTTCGACGAAAGTATCTGGCAGGTGGGCCGCGATCGGGTCGTCGAGGCCAATGAGTCCGTCCTCCCAGAGTCTCAGCGTGGCTGCCGCAATGTAGGTCTTGGTATTGCTGGCAATGCGCACCGGATGGTCGGGGGTCATGGGCTCTCCGGCAACCGGGTCGGCCATGCCAGTGGCCCCTTGCCACTCGAGACCAAGCAGTGGGCTGTCGACGTGCAGGGCCACACCGTATTCGGACGCCTGTGTCCGCGCGGACTCGTCCAGCAGGGCGCGCAGCGCACGTTCGGTATCCGGAGGTGGAACTGTGGGTGTGCATGCGACGGCGAACAAGCTGGTTATCATGATTGCGGCCAACGGGCTGATGCGTGAATTCATGACTTTTTCCCCAAGACCCAGAGTGAGCTGCAACCATAGCAGGAACGCGGCGGAATCAGCGACAGCGATCGGCGGCAGAGGCGGTGGTCAGCGACCGCGCCCTGATCCTCGGTACAGAAGATTTTATGGTGCCGGGGAGAAAGCCCCGGCGCCTGGGAACTTGGACCGCCGCCGGGTCACGGAAATGTGAGCGACCACGCGCTGGTATTGCCGGACTCGAAATCGTCGGAAAACAGCCCACGGTCCGAGATGCACACGTGGTCGATCCAAAGCTCTTGGCCGCCGATGGCGAACTGCGCGATGGACCCGGTGACGATGAGCTGGCCGGTGGACCCGGTCGGCGGCTGCACGACGATCCAGGCCCCGCCCAACGAGGCCAAGTGGAGGTCCGTCATGTGTTCGACATTCGCCAGAGCCCCGTTCACACTCACGTTGACGTTGCCGCCGCCATTGTCATAGAGCAGGTCGATGCGACCGTACGTGGCGCCAAAGTCGAAATCGAGGTTGATGTTGTTGAGGTAAACGTCCTGGCCAGTGCCACCGGAGGACTGATCGTTGTCGACGTCGCACGAACCCGTGGTCGTCGAGCCGGTGGGGTAGTAGAAGAACGTGCCGAGCTGCATGACGACGTCCGACTCGACGAAGAACTGGCCGTAACTGTAGCTGTGTGGGGGATTCGGCAGGACCTCGAACTCGACGCAGTCCGCCGATGTCGAGCTGTCGCACACGTCGTCGATCCACAGCTCCTGGCCGCCGAGCGAGAAGGAGTCTAGGACACCTGTGAGTCGTATCACGCCGAAGAACGCCGGCGTGCTCACAACCTCGACCAGGACGCCACCCACGACCTGGCCATGCAGAATGTCGAGGGTGGGCTCGTTCCGGAAAACGCCGTTGATGGTGATGTTGATGTTGCCGCCATAATTGGCATAGATGATACGCACGTCTTCGACGTCTCTGCCGAAGTCGAACTCGAGGTTGACGTTGTTGACCTCGATGTCATTGCCGAGTCCGCCGGCAAGGTTGTTGTTGTCGACCCGGGCGAATCCGGTTGACGTCCAGGTTCCGTTGGCCCACTGGAATGGACCGGTATCTATAGTCACTCCCGAGTCGGAAAATGAGCTTGGTACGGCGTAAACCGTGCCAGGTGTCAAACTTTCGAAGTCGACGCAGCCGCCCGGCACCAGCTGGCCGTACGCCGTGTCGGCTGCCCCGATGACGAGCACTATTGTTGCGATGGTGATTCCGAGAACGAGTGAGTTTGCTGTCTGAGTGAAACGCATAACAACCTCCTCGGGACAGCAGAAGCCAGCAGCTTCCCTGCCCCTTGCCGTGATCTGGAAATCGAGCACCTCAACTGTAACACTCTCGACTCGGTATTGGCGTGAAATGCAGGATAAAGGGGGTGATATCAGTCACGGTGCCGATCGGTGCTCTCCCACTATTATGAGTACGCGACTGATCCCTCCTTCTGGTGGGCCTGAGCTTTATTCTCATCGAGATCTTCTTTGAGTTCCCGAACGACTCTTCGCATGCCATCAAGGCGCCGGGCTTGTTCCCGTCCAGAAAAGGCCCTTTTCGGCAATCTCGGCGTCAAGCTGCGGATTTCCTTGTGCGACGTACACGAGTACGACTCCGCGGAAATCCTTGCCTTCCTTGACCTTGCGCAAAAATTGCTCTTTTCTGAATCGGGAACCACGCAGTTCCCATCCAGACTTTCTGGACAGGAACGGGCTAGGATGGAAACCAGAAAGATATGAAATACCGCATCGTCTATCTGACCC
>CAZCEX010000565.1:0-3174 GCA_964497785.1 uncultured Thermoanaerobaculia bacterium
TGGCCTCCACCGACGGCGGTGCTGCGGTTCGCTTGACGGCCCACCCGGGACAGGAGGTCTTTCCCCGCTTTTCCCCGGACGGTGAGTGGATCGCCTTCACCGGGCAGTACGACGGTGACGAGCAGGTCTACGTCATGCCCGCCTCCGGCGGTGAGCCGCGTCGGCTCACATGGTATCCAGCCCAGGGCCCCCTGCCGCCGCGCTGGGGTTATGACCAACAGGTCTACGGATGGACGCCTGACGGCCAGGAGGTTCTCTTTCGTTCTCTGAGAGATGCCGATGGCGGCTCGGAAGGACGGCTCTACACCGTGCCGATCGGCGGTGGCTTGCCCGAGGCGTTGCCGATGCCGACCTCCGGTGCGGGTGACTATTCCCCCGACGGTTCGCGTTTGGTGTATTCACCGCTGTTCCGTGACTTCCGACACTGGAAACGCTACCAGGGTGGATGGGCGCAGGACCTGTATGTTTTTGATCTCGAAAGCTCAGAGGTGGTGCCGATCGCCCACAGTGAGCGCACCGAGCGCGATCCCATGTGGATCGCGGACAAGATCTACTTCGTCTCCGACAGGGATGACCGACTCAATCTCTTTGTCGCAGATCCAGGGGGAGACCAGGTTGAGCAGCTCACCTTCCATGACCCGTGGGACCTGCGCTGGCCGTCTACCGATCACCAGAGTCGCATCGTTTACGAGCTCAATGGTTTGCTGCACATCTTCGACATCACGACTCGAACGGATCGGTCGATTGAAATCGAGGTACCGGACGACGGCTTGTGGAAACGGGCGCGGCGAATCTCGGTTGGTGATCAGGTTCGAGACTACGGCCTGTCTCCCAAGGGTGAACGGGCCCTCTTCGTCGCCCGCGGCGAGGTCTTCTCGGCGCCCATCGAAAAGGGTCGGGTTCGAAACCTGACCCGCTCATCGGGAGCACACGACCGCTCGGCGGCGTGGTCGCCGGACGGCCGCCAGGTTGCCTATATCTCGGATGCGAGCGGCGAGGACGAGATCTGGATCGTTCCCCAGGACGCCAGCGAACCGGCCAGGCAGCTCACCAGCGGCCATTCGGCCCGCCTCTTCGGCCTCTCCTGGTCGCCCGATGGTGAGCGCATCGCCTTCAACGATTACCTGGGCCGCCTGTCGGTGGTCGGAGTGGCCGACGGCGCCGAGGTGCTTGTGGCCGATGACATCATGGGCGCCATTGGCGACTTTGTCTGGTCGCCGCACGGCGGCCACCTGGCCTTCAGCATGCGTAACGAGGCCGGCGTGTCGCGGCTTCACATCTGGAGTGCAGCCGGCGCCGAGCTACGCACGATCACCTCGGAGTATTTCTCGTCGTACGGACCCGCCTGGGGTACCGAGGGTGAGTACCTTTTCTATATTTCCGAGCGCGCCTACGCACCTCAGATCTCGAACCTCGAGTGGGATTACGCCGGCAACCGGCGGGACGGTATCTTCGCGCTCGCTTTGCGTCACGACGTGGAGCCCCTTTTCCCGCCACAAAGTGACGAGGTCGAGCTCGAGGACCCGGCTGCCGAAGACGACGACGAAGGTGAAGCCAAGGACGAGAAAGCAGACGGCGACAAGAACGACTCCAGCGACGAGGGTGATGAGGCCGACGAAGAACCGATCACGATCGACTTTGAGGGACTCGCCGAACGAGTGATGCGCCTCCCCCTCGAGTCCGGTAACTACGGCGGCCTGTATGCGGTCGAGGGACATCTTCTGTACACCAGCTCCGGGCCCTTCTATTACGGAGGCGGTTCTCGGGGTGAGCGGGTGATCCACCTCTATTCCCTCGAAGACCGTGAGAGCTCGGAACTCGTCTCCGGTGCAGGTGGCGGGGCGCTGTCCGCCGACGGCAAGAAGCTGCTGGTGAGAGTGAACGGCAGCTTCAAGCTCTACGACGTCAAAAAAGGCGGCGGCGAACCGAAGTCGGTGCCGACCTCAGGGCTCGAGATGGACCTCGAGCCCGTTGCCGAGTGGCGTGCTGTCTTCGATGAGGCGTGGCGAATGTTCCGAGACTACTTCTACGTCGAGAACATGCACGGCTACGACTGGCAGGCCCTCGGTGATCGTTACCGTGAGCTGCTGGTCCACGTAGCCCACCGTTCGGACCTCAACTACGTGCTCTCTGAAATGGTGTCGGAGCTCGGTGCCGGCCACACCTACATCTCCGGGGGCGATTTCGAGATACCGGACCGCGCTCCGGTCGGCTTGCCCGGCGCACGCTTCGAGCTCGATGACGAGGCGGGGCACTACCGCGTAGGGTCGATCCTCCGCGGACACAACGAAGAGAAAACCTACCGCTCGCCATTGACCGAGGTCGGCGTCGACGTGGGCGTCGGCGATTACGTGCTGGCGATTGACGGCCGTGAGCTCGAAGGCGCGGACAATCCTTACCGCTTGTTGCAACACCTCACCGGGTCGGTCACCTTGACTGTCAACGATGAGCCGACCCTCGAGGGCGCCCGCCAGGTGACATATGTGCCGCGAAGGTCAGAATCGAAACTGCTTTACCTCAACTGGGTGCTCGGCAACCTCGAGAGAGTCACCGAGATGAGTGACGGAAAGATCGGTTACTTTCACATCCCGGACATGGGTGGCGACGGCATTGCCGAGTTCATCAAGTGGTTCTACCCGCAGATTCGCAAGCAGGGTCTCGTCGTCGACGTTCGCGGCAACGGTGGCGGCAACGTCTCGGCGATGATCATCGAGCGCCTCAGCCGGGAGGTCATGGGCACCCGCTTCGGGCGTACCTCAGACGTGCCGGGCACCTACCCTTCGACGGCGTTCCATGGACATATGGCGTGCCTCATCAGCGAAACGTCGGCTTCGGACGGCGATATCTTCCCGCATTACTTCCGCGAGGCGGGCCTCGGCCCGCTCATCGGCAAGAGGACCTGGGGTGGTGTCGTCGGCGGTGGCAACATCGGCCTATTGGACGGCGCAGTCTTCGTACCGCGGTCGGCGACCAACGATGCTGAAGGCGAATACATCATCGAAGGAATCGGCGTCGAGCCCGACATCGAGATTGCCAACGACCCGGCGCTGGTCATCGAAGGCCGCGATCAGCAGCTCGAGCGTGCGGTGCAGGAGATCCTGCAAGCGATCGAGAACGAGCCCAAGAGCCTACCCGAACGACCCGCGGATCCGGTGAAGACCCCCGCGGCAGAAA
>CAZCEX010000566.1:0-3164 GCA_964497785.1 uncultured Thermoanaerobaculia bacterium
GGGGACTGGGGACTGGAGACTGGCTACTGGCTACTGGCTACTGGCTACTGGCAACTGGCAACTGGCTACCGGGCGGGTTGGGAGGTTCTTTGCATTGGCGGGAAGGTGCAGGGTACGGCTTGCCGTCAAGCTCTGCGGGATCCTGTGAGTCAGGCGAGCGAGAAATTAGATCGAGAATTTGAAATTCTCGTATCGAGCATGTAAACTTCTCTCATGAGTACACTGCTCAACAAGGCTCGTCTCCGCGAGGCCCTCGAACTGGCGGGCACTTACTTGGAGGACCGGGGAATTACCATAGAGGTCGTCGGCATTGGCGGAAGTGCGTTGTTGCTGCTTGGCGTCATCGAGCGCCCCACCCAAGACCTCGACCTGATCGCAGTCGTGGAGTCTGGCACCTACCTGAAGCTCGACGAGCTTCCTCCAGTGCTTGCAGAGACGCGCGATGCTGTTGCCGCCCATCTCGACCTGGCGCCCGATTGGATCAACACCGAACCGAGTGACGTGATGGACCACGGCCTCCCGATCGGATTTGCCGACCGTAGTGTCAAGGAAACCTACGGATCACTCACCCTCCACCTTGCGGGCCGCTTTGACCAGATCTGCTTGAAGCTGCATGCCGCAGCCGACCGCGGTGACCCCAAGGGCAAGCATGCACACGACCTCAGGGCGTTGGCTCCGACTGCCGGCGAACTCGTCACCGCGGCCCGATGGGCTCAGACCCATGACCCATCGTCAGGGTTCCGTTCCGTCCTGGTTCTCGTTCTCACCGATTTTGGAGTCGAAGATGCCGACAGCGAACTTGTACCAGGAGTGTAAACAACAGCTCGAAGCTTTGCTCTGGAGCTTGTGGAGCGAGCTCGGGGTTCCCGGTTGGGAACGAAGGCACCAGGACTGGTGGATCGACCCGGAGGCGCTGCTTGTATTCACCGCGACCGTGGATCCGATCGACCCACGACTGCTTGACGAGGCCATGATCTGGTGTCTGCGCCATCGGCGATTTCTGTCGGAGGTTCGAGTCAAGAGCCTGCTGAGAGCACCACTATTCGGGGAATCGTCCAGGTATCAACCACAGCTTGGTCGTTTTTTGGCTACGGTTTCGATCGCACGATCCAGTGTGCTCGTAGAATCGTCACAACCGTATCGGGTACAACTCCGTAAGAGCTCAGCGCCGATGATCCTCAACCGTGGGGGTCTTCTCTCACTGAAACTTCGCTCCTTGCTGGGAGTTACAGCAAAAGCCGAGGCTGTCCGCGTATTTCTGGCCAAACCTGGTATGACCCTGACAGCAACCGATCTGGTCAACGAGGGAGTTGGGTACACCAAAAGGGCAGTACGAGACGCTCTCGAAGACCTGCGTTTGGGTGGATTTGCCGAGCTGGAAGCGTCCGGAAACAAGAAGGGGTACCGATTGTCGAGCCGAAGGAGCTTCTCTGAGCTTCTTGCACCCGTGCCGGTCCACTTCCCGCGGTGGTGGGAGCTGTTCGCAGTTCTCCGCGGTATTCTCAACCTTGCGGAGGGAATCGACACGTTCCGCCCGGAAACCAAGCCGATTGAAATCCGAAGATCACTCGCGGCTCTCGGCGCGGAGATACGAGGCGCCGGGCTCCAACCTCCCGTTCTCGATGCCGGCTCCGATGTAGTCGGGGAGTTCGAAGCTTGGGTCGGCGAGTTGCTCGAAGCACTCGCCTCGGGATCGCCAAAATCAATGTTGAGTCGTCAGTAGAGGGCACAAGTACTTCTGGCCCGGATACAATCTCCACGTGGACCGGTCGGACTGTGGGACCCAGCTTTCGTGCTTCGGGCGCACGTCCTCCTACTGCATCCGAATCTCCCGAGCATGGTCGTATGGGCGGTCGTGCCGCCTATCTTTGGAGGTCAACCTCCAGCAGCCTTCAGGTCACTCGAAGAGGGGGATATTTGCGGCCAGAGCGAAATCGACGATTGCGTTCAATTTGAGCTCGCACTGCATGAGTCGCGCCATCTGCTTCCCGGTGAGATCCGCCCTCAGGCTGTAGATCATGGTCGACAGCGTTTTGGCCCGGTCGGCGTCGATCTCGGCAGCCTCCTTGGTCATGCGATCGGCCTGTTCGTCGCTGAGCGAGGCATAGCTCTTCGCATACTCGTCAATCAATGTCGAGATGCGATCGTCGAGCTTGTTGGCCTTTTTTGTGTACCCCCGGTAGACGTACCTGAACGGTTTTTCCTGATCCTCAAGCGGCTGTACGACGCCCATGACGAGCGCCTCCCGGGTGGAGTGGATCTCGACGGGGGTGGGTTCCCCACCGGTTCGGGATGCGAAATCGTTGAAGGGAACGGCGAGCGCCATCTCGGCTCGGATGACCGAGTCCATCTTGCGTTCGGTCTGGTACCAGCGCACGACTTGCGCGGGCTCCAGTATGTCCTTGAAACGGCGCAGGTAGGTCTCCTTGAGCTTCGCCCTTCTCTTTTCAATGTCCATGACCTCGAGAACGAGAGCCGCGGATCGGCTGCCGGAGAGGGATCCTTCGGCTTCGGCGAACTCCTTGAGGACCTCAACGGTCCGGTCGGTGAGTACCGAGACCCCGCCGCGATAGTGCCAGTACGTCTCCCAGAACTGCTCCGCCTGTTGCTCGGTTGGGGCGACCGCCGCAACGATGATCGCTTTGCGATCGGCTTCGATCTGCGCGAGCGTGAGGCCGATGGATTTTGCCTCGGCACCCACCGACACCGCGAGTAGGGAAATAATCAGGGCTGCCAGCATCTTCGTCTTCATGTTCTTTCTCCTTTTTAATACATTACATTGACATTGGGTGATTCCACCCGCTAGGCCATTCGGTACTCCCTCTACGATAGTCCGAGGCGATCAAACAAGGTATCCCACTTTCGTGGTACTCCTCCGAAACACCTTCCTGGATGAGGATGTCCTCCCCGATGCTCAGTCCGTCGCTGCTTCCTTCCCCTCCTGGATATCCTTCAATACGGGAATTGCGAACCCGACTCGGGCGCCACCACCGGGTCTGTTCTCGGCGAACATGCGGCCTCCATGCGCCTCGACGATCGAGTTGGCGATCGCCAGGCCCATGCCGGTGCCTCCGGGCTTCCAGGTCGCAAGCGGCTCGAAGATGTGGTCGATGTTCTCGGGATCGATGCCGGGGCCATGATCGTCGACCCAGAGAATGACCTCA
>CAZCEX010000567.1:0-3151 GCA_964497785.1 uncultured Thermoanaerobaculia bacterium
CGTCCCGCGCCGCCACCTCTCCGATGACGATGTGCACATTGGCTTTTTTGAGCGGAACATCCGGCAGAATGTCGTCCTCTACCGCCTGAAGCCGGTGCATGGTGTACGGAATCCCGCATGGGATGAGAACGATCTCTTCTTTTCTGATCAGAGCGATCGATGTGTGCGGGTAGGTATTGCGGGCCGATAGAGCGGCCGCAAAACCGGCCGGTCCACCGCCAATTACGACGATGTCATATTCCTTCATTTGAAACTCCTTTGTTTTGAATTCGTTCCGTTGTTTCGATCGAGGTCATCATCACGGTCCACTCAGACTGGGGCGGCGTACACCTGCTCGTACTGGGGAATCATCAACTGAGACGGTTGTACGACCGCAGTTTCAAACGCCCGCCGAAATGCGGCACAGTTTTGAAACGACGCTCGGCCGAAGCGGAGGCGGATCATCGCTTCGACGCTCCCCGGAAAAACGACCGGAACTGCAGCCAGGAGAGCGCCGAGCATTGTGGAATCGGTGATGGCGCTGCCAATCTCTTCGCGTGCAATGCGGTTCGCATCGACGACCGCCAGCCTGACTCCGGTACCAAACCGGGCGCGCAGGGAGTCGAGGTCGAGGTTCGAGTTCACCACCAGCGTGCCACCGGGGACAAGGCCATCCGCCACCCTCTCGAGGTCGGGGAGTGACGAGTCGAGCACCACAACAACGGTTGGCGAGGTGATGGCGGTTCGGTTGCCGATGAAATGTTCCGAGATGCGCGCAAAGGCCTTGAACGGAGCACCGGGACGTTCTGGCCCGAAGCTGGGAAACGCCTGAGCGAACATGTTTTCGTGAATCGCGGCACGGGCCAGCAGCTCAGCCGAGGTCACGACGCCCCGCCTCCCTCGACCGTGGAATCTGATTTCGTTCATAACGCCCTCCTACCGTTTCGATCCGCTCGAGGCGAACGGTTGAAGTTCGCCACCGTTGAAACCAATAGCAACCCCCATGCCATCCTTGCCAAATGGCGGAAACGAATACCGCAACTAGCTTTTTGGCTATTGCAGGGGCACAGGTGCTCGATTCATATTGAAAGCCTGCTTTTCAGATCAGAATAGGAACGACTCCGGTCTCCGACGTTGACGCGGCTGAGAAGCGCCCCCCTCGGGCCGATAGTGCAGTGCGAGGGTTGGCATGAGGAATGCAACGGAACAGGGATAGGAGGGACTCATGAGAGCAGCAATTCCGCTCACTGACGATGGGATCGCAAGGGTCTTCGACACCGCCACTCGACTACTCATCGTTGACCTCAACGGCGTCGCCCGCGACGAGCGAGTCGAGGTGCCAACATTTGTAGGGCCGGCGATAATACGCGCCAGAGAAATAGCGTCTCTTGGCATCGACGTAGTCGTGTGTGAACGAATCTCCCACACCTTGGCCGCACGGATCAGGGACCAGGGGATTGACATCGAGTCTCCTGGCTTCATGGACGTCGATGACGCGATTTCCTACATGCGTCGGCACCAGCCGACATGTGAATGCAGGCAGATCGGCGTCGCTTGATCTACAGGGTAGAGAGCCGGTTGCTTCGCTGTCTGATCCGAACCCTTCGATCTATGCATCCCGCTCGGGTGGAGCAATTTCGATACCCAATGCCTTGATTTTCCGGAATAGAGTGCTCCGGTGAATGCCCAGCTCTTGGGCGGTAGCTCTGCAGTTGCCTCCGTGGCGGCGAAGGGCGTCGGTGATGTGAAAGGCTTCGATTGATTGCAGCGATGTTCCCGCTGGCGGTACAGCCGATGGTCTCACGCTCTCGAGGAGCTTGCGCGGGAGATGATGAAGCTCGATCAGGCCTCCACTGCACAGAATGAAGGCATGCTCGATGATGTTCTCAAGCTCGCGAACGTTTCCGGGAAAATCGTGGCTCATCATCGTTGAGAGCACGTCTTCGGAGACACCAGCCACGTCCTTGTTCTGAATACCGTTGAACGTCGCGACAAAATGATCGATCAGAAGTGGAATGTCTTCCATGCGGTCGCCCAAACGTGGCAGATCGATGGTCATGACGTTGATGCGATAAAACAGATCTTCGCGAAAACCGCCCTCAGCCACCATCTCCTGAAGGTCTCGGTTAGTCGCGGTGATCACCCGAACATTGGCGCGTACCGTCTTGACAGAACCGAGAGGCTCGTAAACGTGCTCTTGAAGCACCCGCAAGAGCCGCATCTGCATGGCCGCGGAGATGTCGGCGATTTCATCGAGGAAGAGCGATCCACCCTCGGCGAGTGCGAATCGGCCGGGCTTGTCCCGTCGAGCATCGGTGAAGGCGCCGGCTTTGTGGCCGAAGAGCTCTGATTCCAGAAGGGTATCTGGGAGCGCTCCGCAGTTGATCGCGACGAACGGTTGTTCTTTACGTGGTGACAGATCATGAATCGCCCTGGCGACCAGCTCCTTGCCGGTTCCGCTTGCACCCTGAATCACCACCGTGCTGTCGCTCGCGGCTACGGCCGGTATCAGCTCGAAGAGATCTTGCATGACCGGACTCTGGCCGATGATGTCGGCAAATTTTCGACGTCCAGCGAGCTTCCTGCGCAGCTCTTCCACCAGGCTCAGGTCTCTGAATGTTTCGACCCCTCCGACAATGCGACCGCTCGTATCCTTGAGGATCGAGGTGGAGATGCTGATCGGGATCTGCCGCCCATCAGGGCGAAGGATGTACACCGCCTTGTTGACGATGGGCTGCCCGGTCACCTGTGTTTCTCGAAGCGCGCACTCGTTCTCACAGATGCTGGCCCGGAACACATCACAGCAGGGCCGGCCCAGCGCCTCCTCTCTGCTGACGCCGGTGATTTTCTCCGCCGCCTTGTTGAACGATGTGATCCGCCACCGGTTGTCGACCGTGAATACGCCGTCAGCGACGCTGTCTAAGATAGCCCCTGCGATGGCGGGGTCATCGTGGTACATACTCGTTCAACTCCCTCGAAGAATGATCGGCACTGGGCAAGGGTTGAGACCCCATGTCCGCGAGGACAGCCATTACCCACAACCATGGATACACTCTCGGGGCGGGCATGTCAAAGACGGACGAACTCAGTCAAAGACACGCCGAGGTCAGCTCGTGGTCGTAGTTCGTGCCGACGACCAAGGCGGGTGTGTTCGCGGACTCAGGTTCCCCTT
>CAZCEX010000568.1:0-3140 GCA_964497785.1 uncultured Thermoanaerobaculia bacterium
ATCTTCTTCATGAGTCCTCCTAAGCGATCCACGTACCGAAAATGAGGCCGGTGGCGGTGGCCATCACTACCACCAGGCCGACGTAGACGAGAGTTTTTCTCCAGCCGATGACGCTGGCGATGACGGCCATGTTGGGCAAGGACAAGGCAGGGCCAGCAAGCAGCAGAGCGAGCGATGGGCCGGGGCCCATGCCAGCGCCGATCAGTCCTTGCAGGATCGGCACCTCGGTGAGGGTGGCAAAATACATGAAAGCGCCCGCCAGAGAGGCGAAGAACGTGGCGGCGAAGCCGTTGCCGCCGACCGCGGTCTCCACCCAACCCGAAGGTATCAGGCCCTCGGACCCGGGTCTGCCGAGCAGGAGTCCGGCAACGAGCACACCACCGAGCAACAGGGGCAGGATCTGCTTGGCGTAACCCCAGCTCGCGGCAAACCACTGGCCGAGCTCACCCTCGTCTCGAGCCGTAACGATCGAAAGGCCGATCACCCCAGCGATGAAAGCAAACTCGGGGTGCCGGGGAAGTGCGAGCGCTAGCACCACTGTCGGCACGGCGATGAAAACAGCATTCCTCAAACCGAGACCGAACCAGCGCACCAGGATCACGCCGAGGGCCACGGCGCCGGCCGACGTCAACCACCACTTGTTGTGCCAGATGGCAAACCACAGGCCGGTTTGATCTGCAGGCCGCGCCCAGTTGGCGAAAACCAGGATGGCCACCATGGCGGCAAAAAAGGCCGCATTCTGGGCGAGGGGCCGCACATCGTCCGGTTCGGGAAGGGCCATGGCCGCCTTGACCCGCTGTTGCTCCGAACGTTTGAAGATCACCGCCATAAATCCGCCGACGACAAGGGCAAAGACGACCGCGCCGATTGCGCGTGCCGCGCCGAGCTTGGCGCCGAGCACGCTCGAGGTGAGCACCATGGCGAGTACGTTGATGGCCGGGCCGGAGTAGAGGAAAGCTGTGGCGGGTCCGAGCCCGGCGCCCATGTGGTGAATGCCTGCGAACAGCGGCAGCACGGTGCACGAGCACACCGCCAGAATCGTGCCGCTTACCGAGGCCACTCCGTAGGCCACCACTCTCGGCGCCTTCGGACCCAGGTACTTCATGACCGCCGCCTGGCTCACGAAGCTGGCTATGGCGCCAGCGATGAAAAAGGCGGGCACAAGACACAGCAGGACATGCTCGCGGGCGTACCACTTCGTGAGTGCGAGAGCTTCGGTGACGGCGCTGTCAAAGCGGGGCCAGCCCACCGGCAGCCAGAAGAAGACGGCGAAAGCGGCCGCCATCCACGCCAAGGTCTTCCACTCGCTTTTCCAGTTGATCACCCGTCATCTCCCACGGAGGACCGCACTAGGTTTGGCGAAAATGCCAAATATTCGACAAAAACTGAAACAGTCACGAAATCTGCACCACGTCGCCTCGGCCGACCTCTTCAAGCACAGCCTCCACGCAGCCGAAGAAGTTGAGGATGCACGGGACTCGCAGACGATAAAAGACCTGGGCGCCCCTTCTGGCGTCGATGACCACGCCGGCGTTTTTGAGCAGGGCAAGGTGCTTCGAGACTGTGGAGACGTCGGCGCCGACCATCTCCGTCAAATCGCGCACGCAGCGTTCGCCGCGCGACAGCTCGTCGACGATGAAGAGGCGACTTGGGTGGGCGAGGGCCTTCATAACCTTGGCCCGGGCCTCCATGTGAGCCTTGGTTTGACCTGAGAGTTTCGGTTCCGCTTTCATCATTTGGCAATATAGCCAAATATCCTCAGGTGTCAAGCAAACTCCGATGCTGCGAATACCCCTCCTTTCGAGGGGTATTTGACCTCGGCCCTGGCGGGTGCTATAGATCGTCATGTCGCGATATGAGAATTTCAAACCTCGATATCACCGTTGCCGTCTCACGAGCTCTGGGCCACCCGGCTCGGATGAGGACCATCAACATGCTGCGTTCCGGCGAGCTGTGCGTATGTCAGATCACCGAGGTTCTCCAGCTCGCCCAATCCACCGTATCAACCCATCTCCGCGAGCTCAGACGAGCCGGTCTCGTCGGCGAACGTAAGCAGGGGCGTTGGGTCTTCTTCGCCCTTTCCAGCGACCCCGACGCCTCACCCTGGATCGACGCCGCTTTGCGGGCTCTCGATGGTGACGCCCAACTCGCCCAGGACGACCACCTGGCCGATGAAATTCGCCGTTTGCCGGTCGAGGATGTATGCCGGCTCGGCTTCGAGGCGGCTCAGGCGAAAGCAAACGCCGGTTCAACGCAGCCGTGCGAGGGAGGGCACGAATGACAGCTCACGAAGGCATCGCCAAGAAGCTATCCCTTCTTGATCGTTACCTGACGCTGTGGATTTTCTTCGCCATGATAGTCGGTGTCGGTTGGGGTTGGCTGCGGCCGGGAGTGGCGGATTTCTGGAACAAGTTCTCGGTCGGCACGACCAATGTTCCAATCGCGATCGGTCTCATCCTGATGATGTACCCGCCACTGGCCAAGGTGCGCTACGAGGAGATGGGACGCGTCTTCCGCGACATCAAGGTCCTCTCTCTGTCTTTGGTACAGAACTGGGTCGTGGGACCGATCCTGATGTTTCTGCTCGCGATTTCCTTCCTGGCCGACAAACCCGAGTACATGGCAGGGCTCATTCTCATCGGCCTTGCACGTTGCATCGCCATGGTCATCGTTTGGAACGAGCTTGCCGGCGGCGACAGCGAGTACTGCGCCGGCCTGGTGGCGTTCAACTCGATCTTCCAGGTCTTGTTTTTCTCCGTATACGCCTGGCTTTTCATCACCGTCTTGCCACCGCTCTTCGGACTCGAGGGCGCCGAGGTTCAGATCACCATCGGCCAGATCGCCAGGAGCGTCTTCATCTATCTCGGCATTCCTTTCCTGGCGGGCGTCATCACCCGATTCACCCTCATCGCGATCAAAGACAAGCAGTGGTACCACACGGTTTTCATCCCCAAGATCAGCCCCA
Organism: uncultured Thermoanaerobaculia bacterium; assembly: GCA_964497785.1. Taxonomy (GTDB): domain Bacteria; phylum Acidobacteriota; class Thermoanaerobaculia; order Thermoanaerobaculales; family Sulfomarinibacteraceae; genus CAZCEX01. Next base: position 2,966 of record CAZCEX010000568.1, read on the forward strand.
TCACTCTGATCGCCCTGTTGTTCACCATCCTCGTCATGTTTTCGCTCAAGGGCGAGGTCATCGTCGAGCTGCCGTTTGACGTCGTCCGAATCGCGATCCCGCTGCTCATCTACTTCGTCGTCATGTTCCTGGTGTCGTTCTTCATGGCGAAGAAGATCGGCGCCGATTACCCGCG
>CAZCEX010000569.1:0-3122 GCA_964497785.1 uncultured Thermoanaerobaculia bacterium
GAAAGGCGCCGCCAATTCTATGCATTACACCCTCCTAGCATTCAAGGAGGAGGCGTGATGACCAAGAAACAGACCGTGTTATTCGTGCTCGTGGCCTTTACGGCACTGTCGTCCCAGGCCATGCAGAGGACACCGGAACCGTTGCCGACCGCCATCGTCGATGCGGCACTGGTCGTGCACGCCACCGTCGAATCGGCCGAAGCGGCGTGGGTCGAAGACGAATGGGGCCGTCACATCTGGACAACATACGAGCTGCGTGTCCTTCAATCTATCAAGGGCATCGCCAAGGGTGATGTCGTCACCTTGAGGATCCTGGGTGGTACCGCCGACGGCCGCACCGAGATGGTCTTCGACGTTCCTCGCCCTTACCTCGATCAGGAGGCTGTGTTCATCCTCGAAGCGCGACGAGACGGCGGTCCGTTTGCCATGAATCGCAGCCTGCCCGTGGTCGATGATGCGGTGGTCTTGGGTTCGAAGCGAAGAACCGTCGACCAGTTTGCCGGCGCCGTTGACCAACTCATCGCCGGCAATCCGGGGCCCTTGCAGGCGATCATGCCCTTGCCGAGCCTGTCGGTTCGCTCGCGGCCGTTTGACCCGGAAGAGGCGGCCTTGCGCAGCCTACCCGAGCCTGGCGATGAGCCGAGGTCCCAGGCCAAGATTCTGGCCCTTGCGACGATCTGGGACGCCTGGTGGGCGAATGGGGTCGACAACGACGGCGACGGCTACTACCAGAGTGCCGACCTGGTGTGGGACGCCGACGTCGATGACGGTGTGAGCGCCTTGTCGGTCTACTTCGAAATCTTCAACAGGACCGCGGGTGGGGAATGGACCAGCCTCGGTAGCATCGGTCCCTACACCATTACCGGCACGGCCAGTGACGACACCGTAGCGGTCACCATTACCGGCGAAGGGGAGCCTTCAATTTCCGATTTTGCCATTGCCGTCTACCAGCCCAACGCCACGCAGTACGACGACGTGCGGGACTCCGATGGCGATGCGGACCTTGCTGGGGTCAAGTTGGAAGGTGCTGCCAACGACGGTGGAGGCGGCGGTCCTTCGCCGACTATCAACTCGGTGTCGCCACAGCGGGCGGCGGCTGGCACAGGGGATCAGGTGACGATCAACGGTTCGGGATTCGGCACGGCCCAGGGGCAGGTTCGATTTACTTTCCAAAGGGGTCAGGGCGGCATCGACACGGTGTCTGCCGATATCCTTTCGTGGACGGACAGCCGCATCGTCTGCACGGTGCCTATCTGCCGTTTTGCTCAGGGCGAGTGCGGAGGCTACCCGGGCGGCTCGTCGAGCGGCCCGATGTGGGTCATCACGGCGGCCGGCGGCGAGAGTGCGCCGACGGCCTTCGAGGTGCCGTTCGGCTACGGCGAACAGAAATGGGATCCGACGATCGTCAACTTCAAGATCGCCAACGGGGTGCCGGCCGAGTTCAAGGCTGCGGTCGAGAACGCTTTCGCCACGTGGACCGCGGCCGCCGGTCTGACCTTCACCTACTCGGGTTCGACCAATGCCTCGTTGCCGTCCAACAACGGCACCACCGAGATCACCTATGGACCGCTCCCGGACGGCGTGCCCGAAGGGGTGATCGCCTTCGCCAACTGCTGGCCGAGCGGCGCGGCAATCATCAACGAGTGCGACGTGCTCTTCAACGAGGCCATGCCGTGGAGCACCGCTTCTACGACCCCGGCCGACTCCTTTGACGTTCAGTCCATTGCCCTGCACGAGTTCGGGCATTGGCTGGTGCTGCTCGACCTGTATGGCATGGAGCAGGGTTATCCGTCCGACATGGCCAAGGTCATGTTCGGAACTTCGAGCGTCGGTCCGGACTGGGCAAAACGCACTCTGCATGCGGACGACCGCGCGGGCGTGCGATGGATCTATCCAGGGGGCGGGCCGAGCTGTACCTATTCGATCTCGCCATCGAATGCCACGGTCGGTGCGTCGGGGGGGTCCGGCACGGTCAGCGTGACCGCCGGGTCGGGATGCACTTGGACCGCAAGCAGCAACGCCGCCTGGGTCACTGTGACCTCGGGAGCGAGCGGCAGCGGCAATGGATCCGTGCGCTACTCGGTGGCGGCCAACTCTGGAAGCAGTCGTTCTGGCACGCTGACCATCGCGGGCAAGACCTTCACCGTCAACCAGTCGGCCTCCGGAGGCGGTGGAGGGGCCTGCAGTCACTCCTACTGGGTACCGATCGTAGCTCGTCTGTCAGGTCAAGGCGGCAGCAACTGGCGCTCGGATCTCGGGTTGCTCGCGACCGGCTCGGGCTCGGCAGCAATCGAGATGCGCCTCTACACCAATACCGGCACGATCACCAGGTCGACCACCCTGTCAGGGGGCGCGACCACGATATTGCGCGACGTCGTCGACTGGCTCAGGTCTGGATTCATAGGGGCCGGAGCGGTTCAGGTCTGCTCCAGCAAGGAGCTCGAGGTCATGGCCCGCATCTATACTCGGGAGGCCTCGGGCAAGACTCTTGGCCAGGCCTTTGTCGGGGTCTCCGGCAACGAAACCCTGTCTTCCGGTCAGAGCGCCGTTCTGCCGATGCTCACCCAGAATGGCAACGCCGGCGCGATAGGCACCTATCGGACCAATATCGGCGTGGTCAACGGCGGCACCGCCAACGCGAGGGTCAGCATCACCCTGCACGACAACAACGGCAACCAGGTCGGGAGCACACTGACCCGGACCTATTCATCCGGGGAGGTCTTTCAGTACTCCACGCCGTTCGCGAGCGCCGGCCGCAACAACATCGACGCGGGCTACGCCAAGGTGTCGGTCGCCTCGGGCTCGGGCGTCTACGTTTACGGTTCGGTGCTCGACAACGGCTCGAACGACCCGACGACCATCGGCATGAGATGACGAGCTCGTGTATGACGTTGAAGGGTGCCCTATGAAGCGATTCGTCCCTGTCTCTTTCTTCGTACTGGTGCTGATCGTCGTGGTCGGCTGCGGCAAGCCTGATCAACCGACACCCGAAGAGACGACACTCACTGCCGTCGGGCAGGTGGCGCCGACCTTCGAGGTGACGACCCTCGAGGGTCAAAGGTTCGATCTCGCCGAGGCCAGGGGCAAGGTGGTCCTGGTCAACTTCTGGGCCACGTGGTGCC
>CAZCEX010000570.1:0-3112 GCA_964497785.1 uncultured Thermoanaerobaculia bacterium
CTACAGCATGGACCCTACGAGCTGCTCCGTCGGCGGCCGGAAACTGGAGTCCGGCCACTGCAACGCCCCCCTCAGCCCGTCGAGCATTTCGGCTTTCTCTTCCGGGATGTCCCCGAAGACGTTGACGAAGTTGCTCATGTGGTCGGAGAGCAGACGGGTCGGCCCGGTGAGGCCCTCGACCAGGCGCAGGGTCTCGGCGACCGCCTCGTGCGCGGTGAGCAAGGTCAGTCGACCCGCCTTCCATCGATCGTGCCACGGTGTACCGATGATCGGCACGAAGGTGCGCAGGCGGATGAACCGGGGGTTGGCGGCGTTGAGCACACGGGCACTGCCTTCGGCGTGCTCACGGCTTCGTTCGCGACCCGCCACCCCGATCATCAGGTAGACCGACAGGTCGAGACCGGCATCGATGACGTGGTTGAAAGCCTCGACCGCCTGCTCGGGTGTGACTCCCTTGCACAGTGCAGTGAGAGTCTGAGGATCTCCGCTCTCGAGCCCCGAGTGGATTCGGCTGATGCCGGCGGCGGCGATCTCTTGCCATTCTGCGAGGCTCTTCTTGACCAGGAACTTGGCCGAGCCGTAAGTTGTGATGCGCTCGAGATCGGGGAAGCGCTCGTGGGCTGCCCGGGCGATGTCGACAAGTGTTCTTGTGGGTAATGCGGCACAGTTTCCATCGGCGAGAAAAAGGGTGCGTACCGACGATCCACATGTTTTTAGGGCGTTGTCGAGGTCCTCGATGACCTCTTGGGTCGAACGTACTCGAAAGGGTTTGTCGGTGTACATTCCACAAAAGGCACACCTGTTGTGGGGACAGCCGATAGTTGACTGGATGATCAGAGAGCCGCTTTCACTGGGAGGCCGGTAAACGGTTCCTTCGTACCGCACCTGTGCGTTCACGCCCCGCCGCTCGTGGATCCTTTACGCGCCGGATTGACGAGCTCCGTTTCGCGCCACGCCTCGAGAGGCTGTGGCTTCCCGAAGAGGAAGCCTTGAGCCGAGTCACAGCCCATGCGCCGCAAGGCGTCGCGCTCCTCTGAACGCTCGACACCTTCGGCGACGACTGGAAGTTGAAGAGCGTGGGCAAGGGTCATGATGCCGTTGACGAAAGCATCGCCGTTCTCGGAGATTCCGAGTTCACGAATGAAGACGCGGTCCATTTTGAGGACGTCGACCGGAAAGTGGCGGAGGCTGCCGAGTGATGCATAGCCGGTCCCGAAGTCGTCGATTGCGATACGAATGCCGTGCTTGCGAAGACCACTCAGCACGCCGAGCGTGGACTCCGTATGTTGGAAGACGCTGCCTTCGGTGACCTCCAGTTGCACGTGGTCGGGTGATACGCCGGTCTGGTCGATGATGTCGAGGGTGTGGCGCACCATGTTCGGCGTCAAGAATCGTTGCGGAGTGAGGTTGACCGAGACCCGGAGATCGGCCAGGCCCTGATCGAGCCAGCCGTGCAGGTCTCGGCATGCTGTTTCCAAAACCCACCATTCGAGCTGGTTGAGCAGGCCGATGTCCTCGGCTACCCCGAGAAATTCAGCCGGCGGAATGAGCCCCCGAGTCGGGTGGTTCCACCGGATCAGTGCTTCGAACGCCTCGGGGCGCAGGTCCTTCAGGCTCACAATGGGTTGGTAAAACAGGATGAACTGACCTTCGCCGAACGCCCTTCGGAGGCTGCTCTCGAAACGCAAGCGGTCGGAACTCAATGAGTCGAGCGCCGGAGTGTAGTGCTGGGATTCGTCTCTGCCGTGGCGTTGCGCGCCGTGCAGCGCAGCTTCGGCCTTTCGGAGAAGCTGCTTCGAATCCCTCGCGTCGCGTGGGTAGCGGGCAATGCCGACGCTGGCGGTGATCAAGAGCTCTCGCCCGAGAACGGAGTAGGGCCGCCTGATCACCTCCTGCAGACCGGCGACCGTGGCGTCGGGTCCGCCCAACCGATTGGTGTTTTTAATCAGGGCGGCAAACTCGTCACTCCCGATGCGTGCCGTGAGAGCCGGGCGGTCGAGCCAATCCTGAATGCGCTGCGCGAGCATGCGCAGGAGTTCGTCGCCGGTGGCTCTGCCCATGGTGTCGTTGAATGCCCTGAAGTTGTCGACGTCGATGGCCAGCATCACCGCCTGGTTGTCTTCAGGAATGGCCTCGAGTTCGAGGCAGCAACTGTTGAGGAACCGTGAGCGATTTGGCAGACCGGTCATGGAGTCGAAGTTGGACAGGCGTTCGACCTCGCGGGCCGAGTGGACGACGCGGTCGCGCTCCACCTCGAGCAGCCAAACAATCGTACCGATGCCGATCATGATGAGGAAAAAGAAATCGATGACGGTGAGCAACGCCCCGTAACTGACAAACCGTGAGGTCATCAATTGGCGCAGGGTGAGGGCGAAGAAGTGCAGGTTCTGTGCGCCATACAGAACGAACCCTATCGCCACGAGCTGGCTGCCCAGGCCGTTACGCCGCCGGACCCGCCACAGGACGGCGCCGGCGCCGATGAAGGCGAGCCCTGTGGCAAGGGAACGCACGCCGAATCGAATGAAAATTCGGGTCATACCGGCGTTTGGGTCGTTCAGATAGAGCCAGGGAGAGATGATTCCGATGAGGACGAGGGCTGTGATGGCCGCGACGAGCAGTCCCTTACGCGACCTGCGGCCCGAGGCTACCTCATACGTCGCTGCAAACAGGAGGGCGACCAGGAGGTAGCTCGCGACCAAGGCCGTGGTCGATGCGCCGATGTGCGCAGGGTGAGGGTCGGGTACACCCAGATTGACCAGGAGTAGCGCGACACCGCTGCTGGTGTAAACGAGGCCGAGGCTAAGCCAGCTCAGACCGACAAATACGAAGTAATTGCGCCGGTATGTTCTCCACAGGCTCGCGATGACAGCCGCGAGCAGCAGGCAGCCGGCACCCTGCACGGCGTACGCGGCGAGGAGGAATGTCGTATCCGACGGCGGCATCGAACTAGTCTACACCGGTCTTCGTTCTCGACCGTCAGGGAGAGAACGAAGACCGTCACGGCGAAGCTGAAAGCGAAGCCGGACTCTCATTGTCTGAATCAAGAGGGGCCGAGAACTACGCCCTGGCAAGCCTCCCTTTCTCGACCACGAGGGAGAGAACGAAGCCGTCG
>CAZCEX010000571.1:0-3112 GCA_964497785.1 uncultured Thermoanaerobaculia bacterium
GGCTCCATTTGTTGTTCTTCTCTTTTCATTTTTCATTTTTCATTTTCTTCACCACCCCCCCACTGCAGCCGGTTTCGGCCCCGTGTCACGGTCGAGACTCCGATAGGCCACCGCCTCAGCCAGGTGCGCCGCGTGTACCGCCTCCTCGCCCGCGAGGTCCGCGATACTCCTCGCCACCCGAAGGACCCGGTGATAGGCCCTCGCAGACAAACCGAGCACTTTGGCGGCCCTTTCGAGTAGCCGCCGCCCGTCGGCGTCCGGTTGGGCCCAGCGATCGATGTGGTCCGGCGCCATTTCGGCGTTGCACTGCACCTTCATCCCCGCATAACGATCGGTCTGGGATTGCCGGGCCTTGGCAACCCGCCGAGACACAACTGCACTGGCTTCACCCCGCCGACCCGAGCCAAGCTGTCTCCATGGAACCGCCGGCACCGTGACCTGCAGATCTATACGGTCGAGCAGGGGGCCGGACAGGCGCGCGAGATAGCGCTGAACCGCCACCGGTGTGCACGAGCAGTCGTGTGTCGGGTCGCCCAAATATCCGCACGGACAGGGGTTGGCTGCTGCAACAAGCTGAAAACCTGCAGGAAATGTCACCGTTGACCTCGCTCTCGCGACCGTGACCTGGCGATCCTCAAGCGGCTGGCGCAGACCCTCGAGAACGTCGCGCCGAAACTCGGTGATCTCGTCGAGGAACAGCACACCGTGGTGGGCCAGAGAGACCTCGCCGGGCTGGGGGTTCGACCCACCACCGATAAGAGCTGCCGACGAGATCGTATGGTGGGGCGCCCGGAAGGGCCGGCGGCGAAGCAGTCCTTTCGGCCTAGGCACTCTGGTCGAGACCGAGTAGACGCACGTCGCCTCGAGCGCTTCCTCCCTTGTCAATGGCGGGAGGATCCCGGAAAGGCGTCTCGCAAGCATCGACTTGCCGCTTCCAGGGGGACCCATCAGGAGAAGATGGTGGCCCCCAGCTGCAGCGATTTCCAGCGCCCTCCTCGCTACCTCCTGGCCAATGACCTCCGCCAGATCCGGGGCCTTCTCCTGCCACGTTTGGCCACTGGGCGGTCGGATCGCGGCATCGAGCTGCGGCCGTCTGCCCTCGCGCAGCCACCGCACGACCTGGCCGAGAGTAGCCGCTGCCACGACGTCGATACCCTCGACCACACCGGCTTCGTCTTCGTTCGCCGCCGGCACGATCACCTCCGCCACCCCCGCACCCCGAGCTGCAACAACGATCGGCAAGATGCCACGTACCGGCTGCAGTCGTCCTTCGAGTGAGAGCTCACCCACGGCCAGGCGACCCTCAAGGGACTCCAGCGGTACCATGCCGACTGCGCCGAGAAAAGCAAGCGCCATCGGCAGGTCCAGCCCTGCGCCCTCCTTGCGTTCGTCGGCCGGCGCCAGGTTGAAGACGACATTGGCCGACTCGGGCCGCCAGCCCAGATGGCGTACCGACGCCATCACCCTCTCTCGGGCCTCCCTGACCGCTGTGTCGGCCATGCCGACGATCGTCACCGACGGCAGAGTTGCCCGAATTCGATCCACCTCGACTGTCACGAACAGAGCATCGACGCCCCTCGGCGTCGCACCCAATACCTTGGCGTGCATAGAAATCCCCTTCATGCTGTGCAGCGTGGATACCCCACCGTGCCATGGTGGTCTACCTGTGTCAAGGCGTTACGTGCTATAATGAGTCTCTGTCGAAATGGGGGCGTACCGGTTTCGACGAGGGTTATGTTCAGTCTTCGGTAGCGTGTCGAGTTCTATCCGCTCGTTAAACGGATGGGGCAAACATTAACTGCCAATACTGACTACGCACTGGCCGCTTAGTCGGCCACGTCGTCACCAAGACTCCGTTCACCAGTCTGGTTGACGGCGACGCAAGGTGAACTGGGCAGCGGCGCTCGCCCGAACGTCGCTGCTGAGATCTCAGGGCTGGTCTCTAGAAAGGGCTGCCTACCGGCTGTTCTTGAGACGAGATAAATCGGCGGGCTGCACACGGAGAAGCCGCTGACTGGAAACCCTCGGACGTGGGTTCGACTCCCACCGCCTCCACCACATTTGATTCAACAAAACCCGGCTCGGAGCCGGGTTTTGTTGAATCAAATGTGCCACGGCGTAGCAAAGCGAAGCCGGGCTTCGTTCTCCGGTCTGGGAACTGAACCAGCTTCCGAAAATCCAGCTGCGAAGTTGGTACATTTCAACGCCAGGTTCAGCATGTACATCGCGGTGTCGAACGTTCTTCTGGGGAGATGGAAACGGTCAATCTGGCGACCCGCTTGCTTTTTCCTTCCTGACTCTTTATTTTATGATATTCAGTTAGGCTAAAATAAGAATGAACCTTGTTTTAGATTCGAGGTAGGCAGGATGAAGCGAGAGCTCCAGGGCAGATACGTAACCATTTCGACTGTGGGGGAGAAGGCCCAGGCCTTCGTGCCCGCGGCGTTGCCCCCGCACCCGCCCATCGACTGGACGCCGGAGCTGCGCAGCAAGTTCGACCAGGCGCTGCTGGCGCTCGGGCGGCTGGACAGTGTCTCGACTCTGCTGCCGGACACCTCATTGTTCCTTTACATGTATGTCCGCAAAGAGGCTGTGCTCTCCTCCATGATCGAGGGAACCCTGTCGTCGCTGTCGGACCTGTTCCTGTACGAGCTGGATCAGGAGGCCGGTGTCCCGTTGGATGACGTGCGGGAGGTCAGCAATTACGTGGCTGCTCTCGACCACGGCTTGCATCTGTTGGAACAAGGACTGCCGTTGTCGCTACGGCTGTTCCGGGAAATCCACGGCGTTCTGCTTTCCAAGGGTCGAGGCAGCAACCAGACCCCGGGCGAGTTCCGGCGCAGCCAGAACTGGATCGGCGGTACCCGGCCGGACAACGCCGCCTTTGTGCCCCCTTCGCCCGAGGAAGTGCTCGAATGCATGAGCAGGCTCGAACTCTTCTTGCACGACCAGCCGGGGCCGACCCCGGTTCTGCTCAAGGCTGCGCTGGCCCATGTGCAGTTCGAAACGATTCACCCGTTTCTCGATGGCAATGGCCGTCTGGGGCGTCTGCTGATAACGCTGCTGCTGTGCGAGCAGAAGGTGCTGCGGGAGCCGATGCTCTACCTCAGCC
>CAZCEX010000572.1:0-3107 GCA_964497785.1 uncultured Thermoanaerobaculia bacterium
AGGACCCGAAAGAGATCATTCGTTTCTGCCAGATGCTCGAGCCGACCCTCGGAGGTATCAACCTCGAGGACATCAAGGCCCCCGAGTGCTTCGAGATCGAAGAGGAACTCAAACGCACCTGCAAGATCCCGGTCTTCCACGATGACCAACACGGTACCGCGATCATCTCGGGCGCAGCCTTGCTCAACGCGCTCGAAATCATCGGCAAGAAGATCGACGAGGTCAAGGTCGTCTTCTCGGGCGCCGGGGCGGCGGGCATCGCCTGCGCCACCTTCTACATCGCCCTCGGCGTGCGTCAAGAAAACCTGCTCATGGTCGACTCGAAGGGCGTGATCTATAAGGGGCGCAGCGAAGGCATGAACCCCTACAAAGAGCGGTTTGCGGTCGAGACCGAAGCCCGCACTCTCGCCGATGCCATGAACGGCGCCGATGTCTTCGCCGGGGTGTCGATGAAGGGGCTGGTCACGCAAGAGATGGTGAAGACCATGGCCGACGACCCGATCATCTTCGCCATGGCGAACCCGGACTCTGAGATCACGCCGGAGGATGCTTTTGCCGCACGCTCGGACGTCATCATGGCGACGGGGCGTTCGGACTACCCGAACCAGGTCAACAACGTGCTCGGTTTCCCCTCCATCTTCCGTGGCGCGCTCGACGTCGCAGCCACCAGCATCAACGAAGAGATGAAGCTGGCAGCTGCCCAGGCATTGGCCGACCTGGCCAAGGAAGACGTGCCCGATTCGGTCATCCGTGCCTACGGGGGTCATCAGCTCAGGTTCGGTCGCAACTACCTCATTCCGAAGCCCTTCGATTACCGGGTCCTGCTCTGGGAGGCCCTCGCTGTAGCGGAAGCCGCCATCAAGTCCGGTGTTGCCCAGAAGCCCTACGTCTCGCGCGAGGACTACGTGCGGGAGCTCGAGAATCGGCTGTCCCGAACTCGCCGGGTCATGCACAACGTCATTGATCAGGCCAGACTCAACCCAAAACGCATCGTCTTCCCCGAAGGCGAGCAGGAAACCATCGTTCGTGCTGCGAAGATCGCCGTCGACGAAGGGATCTGCAAGCCGATTCTCCTCGGTGACACTGACGTGATTCATACGCTGCTGGCGGAGCATCGGGTCGACACGGAAGACGTTACGGTCGTCGATCCTTCGCGTGATGCTCGTGCGGCGGTGTACGCCCAGCGGTACCACGAAAAACGATGGCGGCGCGGTGTCACTGACGCCAGCGCGACGAAGCTCCTCAGAGACCCCGTCTACTTCGGCAACATGATGGTCAGCGAGGGAGACGCCGATGGGCTGCTGTCCGGAGTCGCGCACTCGTATCCGGAGACCATCCGGCCGGCGTTGAGAATCCACCACACCCATCCAGGCGTCAGCAAGGTCGTCGGCATCTATCTCTTGCTCTTCGAGGACCGCATGCTCTTCATCGCAGATACAACGGTGAACAGCAACCCGACGGCTGAAGAGCTGGCGGAAATCGCCTGGTTGACGGCGCGCGCCGCCAAAGAATATTTCCACATCCAACCCCGCATCGCGATGCTTGCCTACTCGAACTTCGGTTCCAATGAAGACCCCGAGTGCCTCAAGGTGCGCCAGGCGGTGCACATCGCCAACGAACGGTGGCCCGAGCTCAACATCGAAGGCGAAATGCACGCCGACACTGCTGTGACCCCGGCGATTGCCGGTGAGGTATTCCCATGGTCGACGATCCAGGGTGATGCCAACATCCTCGTCTGCCCCAACCTGGCGTCCGCCAACATCGCCTACAAGCTCCTGTGGCGCCTCGGCAAGGCCGAAGCCATTGGCCCGATCCTCAGCGGCATCGATGCCCCGGTGCACGTGCTCCAGCGCGGCATGGAGGTCAATGACGTTGTCAACATGGCAGCGTTGTGTGTCTGTAAGGCTCAGAAGATGGAGACCGACGTGCGCTGACTCAAGGCCAGACTGAGTTTTTCATCGGGGCGGCAACTGCCGCCCCGATGTGTTTTTTGGCATGGACCTCCTTGATGAGGAAATCCCTGTGAGGCGTGCTGTGTTATCTCTCCTGAATTGATTCTTCATCGATCCCGGAGGCCAACAATGCAAACCACACTACGATCCATACTGGAAGCCAAAGGCAACACGGTCCACACGGTCCTCGCGACCTCGACCGTGCTCGATGCCGTGCGTGCGATGAACGAGGTGCGTGTCGGTTCGGTGCTGGTCACGGACGGCGACGACCTGGTCGGCATCTTCACCGAACGGGACGTGCTCACCCGGGTTCTCGACGGAGGCATCGACCCTGCGACCACGCCCGTGTCCGAGGTCATGACGAGCGAGGTCGTGACCGTCGGCCCCCAGCTCACGGTCGAGGAAGCGATGGCCGTTGTGACACAGGAACGATGCCGTCACCTGCCGGTGATGGAGGGCAACAAGCTCCTCGGCCTGGTCTCGGCCGGAGATCTCACCCGCCGTGTTGCGGGTCTCCAGGAGCAGCACATCGAGCATCTGGTGAAGTACATTACGAGCCAGTACCCTGGCTAAAATATTCGAAGGTTTTGGTTTAGCCGGGTGTCACAGAAATTGGGTGGTCCGCTTTAAACCAAAACCTTCGAATATTTTAGATGGAAACGCTGCGCGTTTCTGAGGGCGGAGTTAGTCTTCTTCTGCGACGTCTTTGGCGCATCTGAAGCCTACGTTGAAGTCGGACCAGGTGGAGGCGAGCGCGTTGCGCGTCGTGACGCCGTTGCACATGGCGCCGGAAAACCACCCGCCGCCGCGAACGACCCTCCAGCGTCCGGCCTCGGGTCCTTTCGGGTCCACGAGCACGAGCTTCGGGTCGCCTTCGAACTCCGACCAGAAATCGACGACATGTTCACGAACGTTGCCGATCATGTCATAGAGGCCGAAGCCGTTCGGTCGGTAGGAGCCGACGGTCACCGGCCCGTCGTTGCCGGCCTTCTTGTAGTTGGCGGCGTCGGTGGTGATCTCGTCACCGGTATCGAAGCGTTGCCCCTCGAGGCCGCCGCGAGCGGCAAATTCCCACTCGGCTTCGGTGGGCAGGCGTTTACCGGCCCACTCTGCGTACTTTTTCGCGGAGCTGTGGCTGACGCCAATCACGGGGTG
>CAZCEX010000573.1:0-3099 GCA_964497785.1 uncultured Thermoanaerobaculia bacterium
AAAACAAGCCTGTCGCTTTCGATCCCCGGTCAATCACATCACGACTCGATCACCGATCGAGTGAGCGCCGCGAGCGCCTCGTCGCGCCCCGCGAGCGAGCCCGCCTTGCCCTGAAAGAGTCCGGCCGGCCCTCCTCCGCGGCCCTCGAGCAGGGCCGCCACGGCGGGTCCGACCTCACGAAGGTCGCAACCGCTCTCCGGCCCGGCGGCGATGACGAAGACCTGGTCCGGTGGCGTGCCGGCGGTCAGCAGGGCGACGGTCTCAGCGGCGAGATCGACGAGGCTCCCGGCCACCGCACGCAGAAGCTCCATGTCGTGATGCTCGAAGTGCTCGTTGACTACCGCCCCCGGCCGTGCTGCAAGAACGGCAGCCCAGGCCGTCCCGAGCTCACCGATCAGCCGGCGGCGGTCGCGCGCGAGGTCCTTCTCCCGCCGAACTCGCAATGTCACGATGTCGGCCAGCTCATCATCGCAGGCGCCGAGCACGGTCCGCAGCTCGTGCAATCGTGCTTCGTGCTCGGCCATCCGCCTGCGGGCGCGGTCACCGGCGACAAAAAAGACCCGCGTACCACCACGAATCTGCTCGGTTCCCAAGAGGCTCAAGGCCCCGATCTCCGCGGTGGACCGTACGTGCGTACCGCCGCATGTATTGAGGTCGATATCCTCGATCTCCACCAGCCGGAGTGGTCCCTCGTGACCGTCGGGGAGCAGGCGGCTGCGCACTCCCAGACGCTCCATCTCTTCCGGCTCGGCATGACGGATGTGCACCGGGTGTGCTGCGTAGATCTCGGCGGCAACAACCGCCTCCAGCCGATCGAGGTCCGCACGATCGAGCCGCGGCACGTCGAGCTCGATGTCGCTCTGCCGGTCGCCGAGATGAAAAGCGGTGGTCCGCCAGCCCTTCTCACGCAGGGCAACCGCCGTCAGCAGATGCTGGGCGGTATGCTGCTGCATGTGGTCGAAGCGTCGCTGCCAGTCGATCTCGAGGCGGGCGGAACCGGTCTCGACGGGCCGTTCGAGGATGTGGCGAACGGCCCCACCGTGATGTTGCACATCGATGACTGCCACCCCTGCGAGCAGCCCAAGGTCGGCCGGCTGGCCGCCCCCTTCTGGGTAGAAGACCGTATCGCCGCACTCCGCCCATGGCGTGCCGTTGCTATTTCCGGTGGTGACAACCTCGGTGTCGAGCGTCGTCAAGTAGGCGTCACGTTCGTATGCTGGTCGATCCATAGTGGTGAGTTTATCCCAAAGACCCAGCTACAATCGAACGCCGATGACGGATTCAGATCACTCCACGAAAATCGAGCCTCGTGGCGAGCATTAGCAACCCGACCGAGCCCGAAAACCAGCCATTCGGTCTTTGGGGTGGAGTTCGCATCGCGCTGCTGTGCGTCCTGTTCGGCGCCAATACGGTGGCGGTCAAGATCACCTTCCTTGGCTTTGGCGTTTTGAGCTCCGCCGCAATCCGGTTCACGATCGCCGCCGCAGTCATCGCCGTTTGGGCATTGATCGGCAGGCGCTCTTTCCGGCTCCAGAGGGGACAATGGCGGCACCTCCTCGTTTTTTCTGTCTTTTTCACAATCCAGTTGGCGTTGTTCTACGCAGGCCTCGATCGCACCTACGCATCACGCGGCGCCTTGCTGGTCAACATGTTGCCATTCCTGGTGCTGGTGCTCGCCCACCTCTTCATTCCAGGTGACACCATGACCCGCCGCAAGGTGCTCGGCTTGCTGCTCGGTTTCGCCGGCGTTGCGTGCGTTGTATTGGATCAACAGGATATATCCGGCCGGATGCGTTCGGGAGATCTCATCGTACTCTGTGCCACCTTCATCTGGGCTGCGAATACGATCTACATCAAGAGAGTCATCAGTACTTTCGAACCGTTCCACATCGTGCTCTACTCGATGCTCTTCAGCGTGCCTTTCCTCTTGGCCGGTTCGTGGCTCCTCAATGAGACCTTCTTTTCTTCGCCGACGACGGCGTCGGTGTTCGCCCTGCTCTACCAGGCATTGATCACCGGGTCCTTTGGCTTCCTCGTCTGGAACACCCTTCTCAAACGGCATGGCGTCGTCGCGATGCACTCGTTTGTCTTCATCATGCCGATCGCGGCCATATCGTTGGCCGCCGTGGTTCTCGACGACCCGATCGGACCAAGTATCGTGGCCGCCCTGGTTCTGATCGTAGCGGGCATCTTCGTCGTGCATTCCCCGCCCGCGGCGGACCTGCCGCCACGACCTGTGACCTGACCCGCACCGTCACGCCCGTTAACCACCACCTGAGCAACGGCGGTTCAACCGACCGCAAGAGAAACGGGCTGAGCAGCCTCACCCCCCGCAGTTCGTGGCCGACCACGAATCGCTTCAGAGCCTCCACGTACACCGTGACATCCGACAGCTCAGGCATACAGCAATAGTACCTGGCTTCTCGATCGGCGATTCCAATCTCAGTTTCTCCTGCTATTCTGACGACACAATGAAACGAGGCCTTTCCTCAGGGGGTGTCCATGGAGCTTGACTCGTGAGTGCCATCGCTTTTGACAACGACCGATACCTGGCCGAGCAGAGCGAGGCCATTCTCGAGCGTATGAGCCAGGTGGGTGGCAAGCTCTACCTGGAGTTCGGCGGCAAGCTGATGTTCGACTACCACGCCGCTCGGGTGCTTCCGGGATTTGATCCCAACGTCAAGATGCGCCTCCTCCAGCAGCTCGCCAGCAAGACTGAGATCATCCTCTGCATCTATGCAGGCGACATCGATCGACGCAAAATGAGGGCGGACTTCGGCATCACCTACGACGCCGATACCTTCAAGCTCATCGACGACATGCGTGAACGCGGGCTCGAGGCGAAGGCCGTTGTGATCACCCGCTACGAGGACCAACCTGCGGCCGAGGTCTTTCGCAACAAGCTGCAGCGCCGGGGCATTCGGGTCTACACCCACCGACCGATCCCAGGCTATCCCGCCGACGTGGCGCGAATCGTCAGCGACGAGGGCTTTGGCGCCAACCCCTATATCGAAACCGACGCTCCCCTGGTGGTCGTCAACGCGCCCGGACCCAACAGCGGCAAGATGGGCACCTGCCTGTCGCAGGTCTACCACGAGC
>CAZCEX010000574.1:0-3091 GCA_964497785.1 uncultured Thermoanaerobaculia bacterium
GTACTCGCCGTACTCGTGCGGTCGGCGGGCGTAGTACTCGGCGTACTCCTTGGTATTGCCGCCGGTGCAGAAGGCCTTGTTCCCGGCGCCGGTGAATACGATCGCGACCACGGAGCGGTCGAGGCTTGCGTTGGTGAAGGCGGCGATCACCCCTTTGACCATCTCGGTGGTATAGGAGTTGAACTGTGCCGGGTTGTTGAGGGTGATCCATGCCGTGAACAGCCCTTCGACTGTTTTGCCCTCTGGATCGAGCAGCGGTTTCTTCTCGTACACCGTGCACGGTGGTCCGTCGTGCCGTCCCCAGTACTGCTCGCCACCAACACCATGATCTTTCACCTCGTCGTCTCTCGGCAACCATTCAAGACCCATGCTGAACCTCCCCAGGTGATCTATTAGCCGGGCCATTCTCCGCCATATCCTGCAAAGCGTCAAACCGTCGCAGCTCTGAGACGAGGTAAGCGGGACGGCAATCGGCAAAGCGCACCAATGACAGACCGTCGCGGTTTCGGCTATGATTCTGCCCGTGACACGCAGTACCAAGCAAGAATCAGGGATGCCGGCGGTTGAGTGAACCCGTCGGGAAGGGAGTCATCGTGAGTCAGGAGCAGGTGCGCATCAAGAAGATCAAGGCGACCGGCGCCATGCGTCAGGTCATGGGCGAGTACTTCACAGAGCTCGACCAGGCATCTCGCACGGGTGATCAGAAGGTCGCCTGGTGCACGAGTGTGGGTCCGGCAGAGCTTCTGCGGTCGATGGGTTTCCTGGTCTACTTCCCTGAAAACCACGGCGCTCTGCTCGGTTCGTCCCGGATGTCGGCAGATCTCATTCCGGCTGCCACCGCAGCGGGATACTCGCCCGACATCTGCTCCTACCTGACGAGCGATGTCGGCTCCTACCTGCGCAAGATGACGCCGTTGACGAAGGCGTTCGGGATAGAGAGCGTTCCGAAGCCCGACGTGCTCGTCTACAACACCAATCAGTGCCGCGACGTCCAGGATTGGTTCGCCTTCTACGAGAAGGAGTTCGGCGTGCCGATGATCGGCATCGAGACGCCGCGGTCTGTGACCGAGGTCGACGGACCGATCGTCGACGACGTAGTCGGTCAGACTAAGGCCCTCATCCCGACTCTCGAGCAGGTCTCCGGGATCAAGTTCGACCTCGACCGCCTGAAAGAGGTGATGGCTGCGTCCTACCGGTGCACCCTGCTGTGGAAGAAGGTCCTGCGCACGGCGGAGCACCGTCCGTCGCCGATCACCTTCTTCGACGGTACGATCCACATGGGGCCCGCCGTCGTGCTGCGCGGGGAAGAGCGCGCCGAGCGCTACTACGACGTGCTCATTGAAGAGCTCGAAGAGCGTATCGCGCAGGACGAAGGCGCCGTCGACGACGAGACCTTCAGGTTCTACTGGGAAGGTATGCCGGTGTGGGGCAAGCTGCGGGACAATGCCGAGCAGTTTGCGGGCCATCGGGCCTGCGTCGTCGCTTCGACCTACTGCAACAGCTGGATTTTCGAGGCGTTGGCCGAAGACGACCCATTCGTCGGCATGGCTCGGGCCTATACCGAGCTCTTCATTGTGCGTGCGGAGTCATTCAAGGAACGATATCTGACCTCAATGGTTGAGGACTACCAGATCGACGGCATCATCTACCACGATGCCAAGACCTGCCCCAACAACTCCAATAGCCGCTACGGCATGCACCAGCGGGTGTCGGAAAAGCTCGGCATTCCCAATGTGGTCATCAACGGCGACCTCTGCGATCTGCGCCTTTATTCGGAGGAGCAGACCAGGACCCAGTTCGAGGCCCTCGTTGAGCAACTGCAAGAAGCCAGGACGTGAGGAGAAAGATTTATGCTTGACGGACTTTTTAAACCGCGTGCTGTTGCGGTCATCGGCGCGTCCAACAATCCGTACTCGATTGGCCACATCGTCATCAAGAACCTGTCGAACTACGGCTTCAAGGGGCCGATCTTCCCGATCAACCCGAAGGGCGGCCACATCCGCAGCTTCAAGGCCTTCAAATCGGTGCTCGACGTGCCCGATGAGATCGACCTCGTCAACATCTCGGTCAGCTACAAGCTCATCCCTACGGTGATCAAGGAGTGTGGCGAAAAGGGCATCAAGTTCGCTATCGTGCACACCGCCGGCTTTAAAGAGGTGGGGGAAGAGGGCATCAAGCGCGAACGCGAGATGGTCGAGCTTGCCCACAGCTACGGCATGCGCCTTTTTGGGCCCAACTCCCAGGGAATCCAGAACGCCGACCCGGAGGTGTCGGTCTACGCCAACTTCACCTTCGTGCCGATGAAGCCCGGCAACATCTCGATCATCGCCCAGGGCGGCGGGATGGGCGAGCTGCTCAAGCTCCATCTGCACAATGTCGGCCTCGGCCACCGTATGTACTGCTCCTACGGCAACGAGTGCGATCTGACGATGCCGGAGATCCTCGAGTACTACGGCCAGGACGAAGGCACGCGGGCGATCATGATGCAGATCGAGAGCTTCAAGGACCCACGGGCCTTTCTCGAGGTTGCATCGCGAATCACACCGACCAAGCCAATTCTGGCAATCAAAGCGGGCCGCACGCACGAAGGCTCCGTGGCCGTTTCTTCCCACACCGGCACCCTCGTCGACCAGGGGGCGATGGCGACGGCGATGTTCGACAAGGCGGGAGTCGTCGAGTTCCACGACAGCCACGAGATGATCAAGGCGGCGATCGCCTTTTCAACCCAGAGCCCGCCATGCGGGAAGCGCATCGGCATGATTACCAATACCGGAGGTCCTGGTATCCAGGCGGTCGACGAGTCGGTGAGCCAAGGCCTCGAGCTTGCTCGGTGGTCCGAAGCGGGACGGCAGCGCCTCGCCGATGCCCTCTACGCGGAGGCCAGTCTTGGCAACCCGGTCGACGTGGTGGCGACGGCCAACGCCGACCACTACTTTGCTGCCGTCGATACCCTGCTGAAAGAAGACGGCACCGACATGGTGCTCGTCTTCTTCGTGACGGCGCCATTCACGGATACCGACGCCATCGCCAGCAGGATCAAGGAGGCGACCGAAGCGTCGGACAAACCGGTAGTGGTGGTTGTCGAAACCTA
>CAZCEX010000575.1:0-3090 GCA_964497785.1 uncultured Thermoanaerobaculia bacterium
GCGTGGTGGGATCTTCGAAACTCTCTTCGGCGCTTCGTACGTTTTGGGCCGGACCTTGTCGGATCCGAGCGAGCTTGCTGATCGTTATACTTGCAGCGTGTGGTTGTCAGGCTGATAGACCACCCATCGCCTCCGACTCCATACCCCAAAGAATCGTCTCCATGTCCCCAGGTCTTACGGAGACGTTGTTCGCCCTTGGCGTTGGCGACCGGGTGGTCGGGGTCACGCGTTTCTGCACCTACCCCCCCGAGGTCGCGAGCAGGGCAAAGGTCGGAGGATTCCTCGACCCCAACTGGGAGGCTATCGTTGCTCTGGAGCCCGACCTGGTGGTGCTCATGGAGAGCCATATCGACGTCGAAGCGAGACTGACGGGGCTCGGAATTGAGAGTCTGAGAGTGGATCAGCACGACGTTGCCTCGGTTCTCGAGTCTTTTGAGCTCGTGGCGAGCGCCTGTGGGGTCGTCGACCGCGGCACTGAGCTGCGGCAGTCCGTCGCGGGCAGACTCTACGAGGTCGAACAAATGGTCGCCGGGGCGCCTCGGCCCTCGGTGGTGATCGTGATCGGCCGGAGTGTGGGATCGGGGACCATCCAGTCGGTGTGGGCGGCAGCCTCTGAGACTTTTTTTGACGACGTCGTGGCCCTCGCCGGCGGACAGAACATCCTCGCCGACAAGGGCTTGGGCGCGCACCCGGAGATTTCGCGCGAGGGTCTGATCAGTCTTGCCCCAGAAGTCATTCTCGACGTCATCCCCGACCTCCACCTGCGAGGTCTCGACGTCGAAAGAGCTCTCGCCGACTGGAAAAACATGACTGCTGTTCGGGCAGTGAGGGAGCGGCGCGTTATTGTCCTGGCAGAGCCCTACATGGCCACCCCGGGTCCGCGCACCGCTGCCGTGGTCGAAAGTGTGGCTCGAGCTCTGCACCCGGAGGCCGGGTTGTGACGCCACCCCCGCCCGTGCTCCAGGTCGAAGACCTCAGTGTCCGGCTCAACGGCGCCGAGGTTCTCAGTAGAGTCAACTTCGAGGTTGGGGAAGGTGAGTTTCTGACGATCATCGGTCCCAACGGCGCCGGAAAGTCAACCTTGTTGCGGGTGCTCGACGGCCTGGTCAATCCGACACGAGGTCAGGTTCGTCTGGTCCAGAGCCTTCTGTCGACCTTCGACCGGCGACAGCTCGCCAGAATAGTCAGCTACGTTCCGCAAGGCGACCCGGGCGGCGTTGCGTTCACTGTGCGGGCGTTTGTGGAGATGGGTCGGTACGCATATCTCGGGCCCTGGTCGCCGCTCGCGGCGGCCGACCTCGCAGCAGTGGACGAGGCGTTGGCCACGACAGAGGTTCTTCACCTTGCCGACAGACAGCTCGGTTCCCTCTCGGGGGGAGAACGGCAACGCACGCTGATTGCGGCAGCGCTTGCTCAGGGTGGACGCCTGCTTTTGCTCGACGAACCGACCTCGTACCTCGACTATCGGCATCAGATCCAGGTCATGGACCTGCTCGAGCATCTGCACCGGGACCGAGGTTACGCGGTTGTGGCGGTGACTCACGATCTCAACCTGACGGTGCCGCTCTCCGACAAGGTGCTCGCCCTCAAGGAGGGGGAGGTTTCGTTTCACGGGCGGCCCGAGAAGCTCCTGGATGAACAACTGCTCGAGAGCATCTTCTCGAGCCCATTCAGCCTCATTCCGGTTGCCGGAGGCCCACCCCTGATCGTTCCCGCGCGCCGCAACCACCTGGGATCCGGCTCGTGAACTTTCGCCTGACCATCCTGTTGGTGGCCACGGTGTTCGTGGTTGTTGGTGCGCCGTTCGTCGGCATGGTCGATCTCAACCTGGGTGCGCTGTCGGATCCGGCGGGTCTCAGCCCGTCTGGGCTCATCCTGTGGCACATCCGGCTGCCGAGGGTGCTCTGCGCCTTCGTTGCAGGAGTCGGCCTCGCCCTTGGCGGCGCCGCCTTCCAGGCTCTGTTCCGCAACCCGCTGGCGACTCCCTACACACTGGGAGTGGCGAGCGGAGCAGCCCTCGGGGTGGCTGTGGCGACCCGGCTCGGTTTCGTCGCTATCCTGGGCGGCGCGATCCTGCTGCCGATCGCGGGTCTCATCGGTGCTTTGCTGGCAGTTGCAGTGGTCTGGTGGGTCTCACGGATGAGACCGGATTTTTCGGCCACGGTCCTGCTGCTCGCCGGGGTCGCAATGACCTTCTTTTTCTCCAGTGTAATTCTTTTCCTGCAGTACACCGCCAATCTTGGCGAGAGCTTCCGGATCGTCCGGTGGCTTATGGGGGGGCTCGGGTCAACGGGCTGGAGTTCGTTGTTCTCGATGGCACCGCTTGTTGCAATCGGCACGGTGGTCGTAGCTCTGCTGGCCCGGGATCTCGATCTGTTGTCCGTCGGGTCCGAGATCGCCGCGGGTAGGGGAGTCGATGTCGCCCGTACGCAGCGTCGTCTTTTTCTCGGCACGTCGATCATGGTTGCCGGGGTCGTCGCCGTGTGTGGTCCTATCGGCTTTGTCGGCATGATGGCGCCACACATCTCCAGAATGATCGTTGGTGGGCGGCACCACGCGCTGTTGCCAACGTCGGCGCTCTTCGGGGGCGGGTTCCTGGTGGCCTGTGACACTCTCGCCAGGACTGTGGTTGCCCCGGTCGAGCTGCCGGTCGGCATCATCACTGCCTTTCTCGGCGGACCCTTTTTCTTGTGGCTGCTGGTGCGCAAGACTGAGGGCCGTTGAAGGCAAAACAGAACAAATGAACCGCGAAGACGCAAAGGGCGCAAAGATCTGATCAAAACGGAAATTTGCAACTCCGTGTTGTGTTCGCACTCTTCGCGTCTAGGCGGTTCAATCTGCAGCAGCGTCGGTGGGTATCGAGCTGAGCTGAGGGGATACTTTAGGATTCGGTTAGACTTCGGCGGTGGAGGTTGTGATGTCGCAATATGTCAGGGTCAACCAGAAGGTATTGGAGATGGAGTACGCCGTGCGCGGCCCGATCCCACAGAGGGCGGCCGAGATGGCCTGTGCGGGCCGGCAGACGATTCCCTGCAATATCGGCAACCCACAGGCCCTCGGCCAGCGCCCGATCTCCTTTTACCGCCAGGT
>CAZCEX010000576.1:0-1542 GCA_964497785.1 uncultured Thermoanaerobaculia bacterium
ACAGGCACGAGCAGGCGGTGCCCGAAGATCTGCTGCGCGGCCACCATGTGGGGCAACTGATCGACGGATGTGGCCGAAAAAATGCTGCGTGAGCCCAGGTGACGCAGAAAAACCGGTGCAAAGAGCATGGCGCCGAGGTTGTGAACGGTCGGGTTGCCCAGATAGCTGGCGAACGAGCTCCGACCGTGCTCGCGCTGCACCTCGTGAATCCGCCGCGCAGTTTCATCGAGCGCGGCTTCCCAGCTCACTTCCTGCCAGCCCGAGGCAGTGCGACGCATCGGCTGACGCAATCGGTCCGGATCCTCGTGAATGTCACGCAGGGCAACCGCCTTCGGGCACACATGTCCCCGACTCAAAGGATCGTCCCGGTCGCCCTTGATGGAGACCACTCGATCGCCCTTCACCTCGATACGGAGGCCACACATCGCTTCACACAGCGGGCACGAACGAAAGTGAGTCGAAGCGATCTCAGAGAGGTCCATGCTTCGAGTATAGAGAACCGGAAGAAAGGTCGATAACGGAGTCCTATCGGTACGCTGAGTCGTGATCGGGATGCAGGGTCAGAAGTCGCAGCCAGCTTTCCTCGCGATAGGCAACGGCGCGGAAAGCCCGCCCCAATCGCATGGAGCAGAGCCGACCACCGTGAGGACCTGGGCGTGAGAGGATGGCCTCCCACCGAAGACCAGAATCCCGGTACAGCTGCTGCCACGTCATCTGGCTCAGCTTTCGAAGGGAGCTGAGCACAGCGCGTTGCTGGTCCGCTTCGAGAGCGAAGAGCTGTCGTTGAAAAACCGGGTTGTTAAGATCCAGGAGCACAGTTTGGTGCGGGCTCACCGGGAATCGCCACCAACGCTGAGCGATTCCAGATCGGTCTCACCGGGTGGGTTCGTCTCGGCCCATTGGATCGCCTCAACGAGGTCATTTGAGACGCGGTCGTTGAACAGCCACCGCTCGGAGTCTGGTACGAACTCACCGAGCTTGACGACCCAAACCCCTGGTTCCACCTGATCGACGAGCACCTGTTGGCCGGCGAACTCCTTGCCAAGGGCGATCTGTCCACTCCTCCCGATCGTTTTCACTCCTGGCATGCTGCACCTCCGCATGATGGCATTATAGCATTACATAACTATCACACAACCCGTCGCCGCTGCCCGCAACTCGAGGAACCCCGCGCCCAATAATTCTGATCCCAAACCAGGTACGCTATCATCCCCTGCCGGAGGGTCGTATGGACCGCATCGGCGTTGTCGGCGCCAGCTACCGCACAACCACCATCGAGAAGCTCGCCAAGGCGAATCTGCCGAAGGCGTTCTCGCAGGAGCAACTCGTCGAGTTGGCCCGCCTTGCCGGATTTTCGGAGATGGTCTATCTCGCGACCTGCAACCGGGTCGAGATCTACTTTCGCAGCCTGACGCGGCTGCATACCAACCCGCTGCTCTTTCACCTGCGCCGCAGCCTCGCCGACCTCGCCGGAGGCGCGACAAGACTTCCCGAGGACGATGAGCTCTACATCCACTTCGGTCGATCGGCCGCGCGTCATCT
>CAZCEX010000576.1:1642-3078 GCA_964497785.1 uncultured Thermoanaerobaculia bacterium
TTCCCGAGGACGATGAGCTCTACATCCACTTCGGTCGATCGGCCGCGCGTCATCTCTTTCGCGTCACGGCGGCTCTGGACTCGATGATGGTCGGCGAGGCGCAGATCGCCGGCCAGGTCAAAGAGGCCCATGAGACGGCCCACGAGGCTGGTTTACTGGGCGGCATCCTCGACCAGACGTTCCACGATGCGTTCCACCTGGCCAAGAAGGTGCGCAGCGACACGTCGGTCGCGCGCCACCCGGTTTCGCTCGTCTCGCTGGTCTCCCGCCGTCTCGAGCAGCATCTCGAGAGCAACGGCGGCCCGGTGCTCATCCTCGGGGCGGGGGGCATGGCACAGCAGGCCTTCGGCCTCGTTCGCGAGGTCGATCGTGAGCGTTTGGTGACGATCGCCAACCGCAACACCGCCCGCGCCCGCGATCTGGTCGCCGACGACCCCCACGCCTCTGCCTCCTCCCTCAGCCGGACCATCGCCGTGCCGCCAGCCGCCTGCCTCGTCATCGCGGCGACAAGCAGCGAGGAGCTGGTCCTGGACCTGGAGGCGGTGCACCGCCTGAGGCGCCAGCTCGAAGCCACCGAGACTCTGATGCTCATCGACCTGGCTCTGCCACCCAATATCGACGGCAAGGCACGAGACCTGCACCGCGTCGACTTACACGGCATAGAAGAGATGCGCGAGGAGTCGGAGCACAACCGGCAACTGAGAGCTGCGGAGATCGACTCCTGCGAGCAACTCGTCGATCACCAACTGCTTGTCCTCCGAAACCACCTTCTCAACAGGGAGCTGTCACCGGCTGCCCAGACGCTCAAGGAGTCCTTCCTCGAGCTCGCAGACAAGGCGCTTGACCGAAGCTTCGCGCGCGAGTTGGCCCACCTCGAGGAAAAAGACCGTGAGGCTGTTGAGCGGTTCGTGAAGCGCCTGTCGAACAAGCTCGTCCAGGTCCCGGTGCAGGGTCTCAAGGGCGCTGCATGGAACCACTCCAGTGCCATCCTCGACAACTTCGTCAAGGCCGTCAACGGCGAGCTCGACCTGCCCTTCAACGGCAAGGGCCAGCCGTGAACTCGTGCGCCACCCCAACCCGACACGTGCTCATCACCCGGATCCCCAAGGACTGCTTTGAGCTGCGGGCCCTGCTCGAGGGCAGCAATATCAAGCTGCGCCCGTTCCCGGTCCTGAGGCTCGCGGAGAAAACTGATCGAAAAGGGTGGCGGAAAGTGACGAAGGTCTTGAAGGAGACAACGTCACCGCACCCGTGGTTGGTGCTCACCTCGCCGCGAGCCGCCCGCTTTCTCACCGAGCAAGCGCATGAACATCGTCTCCAGTCCATTCTCGGTCTGAGTACCGCGGCGATCGGCTCGGCAACGGCCCAGACCGCTGAGGTAGCCGGTCTCCAGGTGCAGGTCGTCGGCGAGGGCAGCGGCATCGATCTTGCCCGGA
>CAZCEX010000577.1:0-3063 GCA_964497785.1 uncultured Thermoanaerobaculia bacterium
ACCTCAAACGACCCTCCGAAATCCATCCACCCTCTATTCGGTACACCCTCCTAGGGCTGGCCCTCCGACCACGCTGAGGTGTTGCCGCTTTCGAAGCCGTCGGCGAAAAGACCCGTGATGGGCAGGCAGGACTGGACGACGACATCGTCGATGTACCATCCCTCGCGGCCCACCATACTGTCAGTGCCGAGCCGGAACCGGAACTGAACTGTCTGGCCAGCGTAGGCATCGAGATCGACGATCGACTCGAGCCACGGTTGCGGGTCGCCGCACCACGCGTCGAGTCCAGCCAGCGGGTTGCCGAACGTTAGGTTTACCGGACCGTCGTAGGGCTCGGTCAGGAGCGATGGGTCAACGAGCTGTGTCCAGTTCACACCGTCCGTCGCGACCTCGAGGATGCCGCCGTCATAACACGCGTCCGTGCCGTTGCTCTCCATCTCCTGGTAGTTCCAGAAACGCAGCACCGAAGAAAATCCAGCTGCCGGCATCGAAATAGGAGGTGATACAAAATACTGATCGCTCACGGCGGAAGAATCCACGGCCATCCATGAGTAGGTCCCGGAGTTGACTCGAGCACTCGACTGCGCCCACGTGGATGCTGTTCCCGAGGAGGTCCACCCGTTCAAACCCTCTTCGAACCCGTACGAATAAAGCGACGTCATCGTCGAGTTCATCGGGCAGTCGCCAGGCAAAGGAAGCGTCACGAGATCGAACACCATGGAGTCCGGACCGGTTTCACAGGGATTGGTGGCGCGAACTCGCCAGAAAAAACGCGTATTCGAAGCGAGCGGAGCAGCCGGCGTGTAGCTGGTCCCCACCTGGGTGGCCGAGTCGACGATATTGGTGAAATCCACATCGGTGGCAATCTCGATCGTAAAGCTCGACGATTGGCCGCCGGCGTTCCAGCTGAAGGTCGGCTCCACGGGTTGGTTTGTCGCACCATCGGGTGGGCTCGTCAGAACCGGCGCCTCCGGTGCTCGATCAAAAATGTCGAGGCCAATGTCGACCGAATGACCTGGGCTGCTGAAGGCGTCGCCGTTGACTACAACGGTGTAGTGCCCGGCCTTTGCAAGGACGGTTTTTTCGATGGACAGCGTGCTCGACCCGGGAGGCGTCACCGGGTTGAGCGACAGGCTCGTCGTCGTCCCCAGGGGACTCTGGCTCACCGCGAGCGAAACGGCGTTGGAGAAGTCGGCGATGGCCCCGACGTTGAGCGTCACGACCGGGTCCGAACCGGCACAGATCTCAACCTCCCCAGGGGTGGAACTGAGAATGAAATCCGGTGTGCCACACTCGTCGAATTTGAACGAACCGACGCGCAGTCTCCAGCCCTGGGTACTCGTGGTGGGAAGGTACTGGTTGACGTACCAGAAGGTGCAGTCGTCGGTCGGGTCGATGTTCATCGATGAGTAGTCTCCCCAGCGGTCGCTGGAGGTCTGCGAACCGATGCCGTCGATGATCGAGCCTTCGCCCTGTGTCATCGTGCCGGAAGGATCACCCGCAAGACGACCCGTGTACCAGACGCTCGGGTAGGTGGTGCTGCCGTCTGACGCGCTGAACCCGAGGCCGATGTTGCCGGCGCTGTCCATGGCGGCACTACCCATCCAACGGTGGATCCCGTCGGTCGCCCCTGGCGCATAGGTCCCCTGCTGGTGGATCACGGCCGAGGCGCCCGGATTCCGGAGCTCGTACCAACGAATACCACCAATGCTCGGGGCGGCCTCGACCGACTGGTTGGTCACCAGGCTTTCGTGACTACCGAAGTTGCGGTATGCCAATCGGTGAATGACCCGCTGCCGGTATGATTGGATGTCGATCTTGTTCGAGGTGCCGGGCTGCGGGATGCAGTCCCTCGAGTAGGGCGTGCAAGGGAAAGCCGAGTCGAACGGCGCGGTTGGAATCGTGGCGACGAGGTTGAAGGTCGAGCTTGGCGGGTTGTCCCAGTCGACATGATACTCCCAAAACGAGAGCGCATCCTGCGGCGCATTGTACTGGCCGTTGTCGTCCATCGATCCGACCCAGTAGTTGGGGCTCCCTTCGGGAGGTAGGGTCGTGCCGTCGAGATCAGCGGGGAGCAGACCGTCACCGGTCTGGTACTCGATTGTCGGCGGAACGATGATCGAGATCATCCGCGGTGACGCATTCCCGACCAGCATCTGCTCCCGATCGACCGCGTAGGCGCCGATACCGGAAAAGGTGCTGCCGGCAAACTCCCGCGTCGCGATGTAGTAGGCGTCCGGCCAGACTCCGTACTTGGGATAGTCCGGGAAGGCCGACCCGGTAGAGAAGGCCCACCGAAAGTAAATCCCGGCAGGGTCGCCACTCGTCGACAGTGCGACGCAGTTGTAGTAGGTGGGTCCCGAAGCGGTGAACTGGGTCAGGAGCCAGCGATCGGCGAGCTGGTCGTATAGCACGACCGGGTCACCGTCGTTGTCGAACTCACAGTCGCCCCCGAAGTCCGTCCACAAGGTATTGTTGGCCACCGGCCCGTACTCCGGGGTGCCGTCCTTGGAATATACCGCAAAGCTGAGGTTGGTCATCGCCACGTAGTGTTCCGGTCCAACATCGCCGACGGAGTCTGGTGGCGAAACGTTCGAGGAGTTGCTCGGACCGTCGAAGCTCACAAGAGTACCGGGAATGTTCCTCCCACCAGATTCACTCTGCAACACCGGATCGGCAACGAACGGGGAAGGAGGCAAGGCGGGGGTCCGGTCCGGGTCGACCATCAACCGGCCGTCGTCATAAAAAGTCGCCGACGGAATCGACCGCAGCGGTGGTGAGATGTCGAACTTCACAGCCCGGCTGACGCCGCGGTAGGTCCCGGAAATCTCCTGACCGGAACCAGAAACAGGTGCCAGCAAAAAGCCAAGAACAAGAGCTGCAGCGGTCGCCGTTCTTATCGTAGTCATGATTTTCCTCCTCTGCAAATACCCTTTGCCGCAATCAACGGCGTCGCCAGGGCGCGCAATCGCCCCGGGACTTTACACCAGCAAGGTCGAGGCCAGAAGCGATCCGACCTACCCCTCCGCACTCCGCGATACCGTCCGGCCCAAAGTCTCGGTC
>CAZCEX010000578.1:0-3060 GCA_964497785.1 uncultured Thermoanaerobaculia bacterium
TTTGCATTGGTCTGCCCTTTTACCGGCGTGCAGATAATGTTGCCTAGTTCATCCCACATGACTGTACCGGATCCATCAATACGCTGGGAATTCAGATGAAAATCATTATCACTCAAGGGCGTATACAACCAGACTGAGATAACTCCACCGCTGCCATCAGAGGTTATCTGAAGCGGTTCCTGATTATCGTCGTACTCGCTGAAGGCAATTCCATCCGCAGTCCATTGTGCTACCCCGGAACTGTTAATACGCTGTGAGTAAAGATTTTCTCGGCTGGAATTTCGATAGTCCGTCCAAGCCACTACCGCACCGCCAAAACCATCTGAAATAGCCCTGAGGCCAGTAATGCCTGCAGAGCTGCAGCTGACGGACAGGCCATTCACTGTCCACTGGACGGTCCCGACTGAATCGACACGTTGCGCGTATATACAGCTAGTACCGGTGCGGGCATCAAGCCAGGATACGATGCCTCCGCCGGCGCTGTTCGGAACAATCACGGGGTTAACCTGGTCAGCCACATCGGAACAGACTGCAATCCCATTTGCTATCCATAGCAGGGTTCCGCTGCTGTTTATCCTCTGGGCATAGATATCGTCATTTCCGTTACGGCTATCGATCCACGCTATAATCGCTCCGCCGGCAACATTGGAAGCGATACTCGGAAGGGCATGATCGGCTGACGAGCAGACCAGCACTCCGTCCGTCGTCCACTGGGCAACACCTGAACCGTTGATCCTCTGTGCAAATACGCCTGGTCTACTGTCATACCAGGAGATAATCATACCACCCGATCCATCTGATACCGGTATAGAACACAGCGGACTTCCCGGTGTTGTGCATACAGCGACACCATCTGCGGTCCACTGTACTGCCCCCGCAGCATCGATTCTCTGGGTGTAGAGGTCCGCGTTACCCGCTCCTCGATAGTCTCTCCAGGTTATGATCGCGCCTCCTGCCCCGTCGGATATCACCAGAGCCCCCCCCTGACTTCCAGTCGCTCCACATACCTGGACCCCGGTCTCCGCCCACTGTATCACTCCATCTGCGTCGACACGCTGGGCATAGATATCACTGTCACTGTTTCGGAAGTCACTCCATACCACTATCGCCCCGCCCGTTCCGTCTGGAGCGACCCGGGCGTAGAAATGCCTGTAGGGAACAGGACAGGCAGCAACACCGTCCAGATTCCACAACAGATTTCCAGCAGAATCTGTCCGCTGCACAAATACGTTCGAAACTCCCAGCCTGAGGTCGGTCCAGGCTATAATCGCCCCGCCTGCTCCATCAGAAACAACATGGGGATATTCGATGGAATTATGTGGGGAGAAGCTCGTTAATAATATGCCATCCTCGAGCCACATCGCTCGGGCGGGTTGAACGGCAGTTGTCAGGATCACAACGAATACCAGCGGGAATAACACTGCGTTCGCTTTCATATCAATACTCCCCTCAATAAAAAAGCGGCGCAATCGATGCAGATGACTGCATCCAGCCGATTGCACCCGAAATCGCTATGGTTCTTCATTTGATATTTAAACCCTTGAGCCGATCCGCATTGTATCATATCTGGAGTGTGATTTCAACGAAGGCTTGGACATAGCGAATAGCCGCAAGATATACACGAGCTGGACAAGCAAGCTCGGAGTACTTCAAGCCGCACCAGGAACCCCAATAATTCCAGTGCTCATCCCCAGAATCCCCTTGACAATCCACCCAGAAGTGTTAATTTTTTAACATGTGGAAGGTTTAACATATCGGCAGGGCTCCGGGGCCCGCATTTAAGGCCCCGAACAGAGGGGGTAAACGCCATGGCGAGCGTCAAAATCCTGTTCTTCGTTACAGTTATCCTGATAATCCTGGCGGCGGTAGCATTGGTCGCACTGGCCCAGACGGAGAATATATTCGAGGCTATCGAAGACGGGGACATGGACACGGTGCGGCTCCTGCTTGAAAGGGACCCAGGCCTGATTGAAATTCCGGATGACTCGGGCAACACCCCCCTGCATTTTGCCGCCGCCTACGGACAGGTAGATATCACAAGTTTCCTGATCGGGCAGGGTGCGCCGATCGACGCTCAGAACCAGGAGGAGTTCACCCCTCTGCGTTACGCCTCCGTTCGCAACCAGCACGAGGCCGCCAGGGTCCTGCTGGAAGCGGGCACCGACACTGAGATCCCCGACGATTACGGCCGCACTCCCCTGCTCATCTGCGCGCGGGAGACAGGCGACGTCGAGATGGCCCGCCTGCTGCTCGACCATGGCGCCAACGTCAACGCCAAGGACCGATTCGAAGACACGCCGATCGTGCTGTCGGCATGGCGCGGGTTCGAGGGCCAGGTAAACCTCTTCCTCGACAGCGGCGCAGAAACGCCGATTTCCGGGGACTGCGGCGATCAGTTAGTCGAGTACTCGGTCAAAAAGGGCCTCAGCAGGCTGTTTGCCGTCCTCGAAGCGAAAGGCGCCGACTTCATGGAAACAACCGACACGGGCTGGTCGAAGCTCCATTCGGCTGCGCTGGGCGGCTCGGCTGAAATCACAGGAACACTCATTGAACGCGGACTCGACATTAATGCGCAGGACATGTACGGATACGCCCCCGTTCACTACGCGGCCAAGAGGGGCCGCAACGAAGTCATCCAGCTTCTCGTTTCAAAGGGAGCCTTCACCGAGGTCGTAACAGTGGCCGGCGATACGCCCTGGAACATTGCCGAGTCCTGGCACCACGATGCGGCCGCAGGCATTCTCGCCGATGCGGGCGCCCCTGCCACTCCTTCGCAGTTCCCCGAACTGAAGGGTAAGTATCTCGGACAGAAGCCGCCGGGCATGGTGCCTGAGGTCTTCGCCCCGGGTATCGCCTCCTCCTGCGACAGCGAGCGCGGATGCGTCACCTTCTCCCCCGCCGGCGATGAGGCCTACTGGGCGACCTCGTTTATGACAAAGGACACCGGCTACTCGACCGGATCGCTGATGGGGACACATATCGAGAACGGCAGATGGACGAAGCCCCGCTTCACCCCATTCTCGAAGACCGACGAATACAACGGCGACGTGCCCTTCTTCG
>CAZCEX010000579.1:0-3060 GCA_964497785.1 uncultured Thermoanaerobaculia bacterium
CAATACCTTCTCAATTCGCGAGAAGGCGTTCAATCCGAAAAGGTTGATCAGCACAACGATGCCGACGAATGCACCCGCAAACAGTGACTTGTCGAGAATGTTCTTCTTTGTCATGTTCAACCTCCCTCAGGCGTGGTGCCGGCCGAGCGACCTCACGGCCGCGAAAAGGGCGACCGCAGTCACCGAGAGGTAGTAGAGAACGTCGCGGCTGTCGATGACGCCGCGGGCGATGTTCTGGAAATGGTAGTCGATCGACAGGTACTGGAGCAGACCGGAGATACCCGCCGGAACGAAGAACGTAACCTTGTCGAAGAGCCACAGTGCAAGACAGATCAGCAGGGCAAAGATGAAGGCCACGATCTGGTTGCGGCTCCACGAGGAGGTCATCACGCCAACGCTGACCAGGGCCGCCGCGCAGAGCACGAGGCCGAGGTAGCCGCCGACTATCGGTCCCCAATCGAGCTCGCCGATACTGGCGATGGTGAATGCATAAAAAAGCGTCATCAGGAGCGCTGAGCAGATCACCGCCAGGGCGGCAAAGAACTTGCCCAGGATTACCTGGTAGTCCTGGATCGGCATCGTCGTAAGCAGCTCCAACGTACCCGACTTCAGCTCCTCGGAAATCAACCGCATCGTGATCGCCGGAACAAAAACCACGAACAGGATCGGCGCCACCGAGAAGAACGAGCGCATCGACGAGCTGCCGATGAGGAAGACCGTGCTGAAGTAGAGGTAGCCGGCGATCAGAAGGAAGGCGCTGACAACAATGTAAGCGATCGGCGAGTTGAAGTAGGCCTTGAGCTCACGCCGCGTGATGGTCATGACGTTATGCATGGTGGCCTCCATTCGTGGCGGTCAGGCGGCGGAATGTCTGCTCGAGCGAAATGCTTTCAGGTTGCATTTCCAAAAGCACAAGATCTTCAGCCACAACCGCGTCGAAGATTTCGCGGCGGGCATCGGCGTCGGTCTCTGAAAAAATGGACAGAGCCAACGCCCCGTCCTTGTCGCTGTCGGCGACCTGAGCGCGCCGAACACTGGCGAGACCTTCGAGCCGTTCGACAACGGCCTCTGCCGCAAATCCAGCACCGTCTCGACTGCTCAGGAGCAGGCGGATCCGCCCGCCCTCCCCAGCGGTCAGGCCCTCGATGGTGTCATCGGCGACGAGTGCACCGTCGTTGATGATGATGACCCTGTCGCAGGTCGCCTGGACCTCGGGGAGGATGTGGGTAGAGAGGATCACAGTCTTTTCTCGCCCGAGCTCCCGGATGAGATCACGAATGTCGGCGATCTGGTTCGGATCGAGGCCGCTCGTCGGCTCGTCGAGAATCAGGATCTCGGGATCGTGGATCATCGCCTGCGCCAGGCCCACCCGCTGGCGAAAGCCCTTGGACAGCTGTCCGATGTCCTTGCCCAACACATCCCTGAGGCCACAGGCCTCGACCATGCGCTTGATGCTTTCGCGCCGATCATCGGCCGGAATCTGACGAAGGTCGGCAATGAACTCGAGGAACTCGTACACCATCATCTCTTCATAAAGAGGTGCATTCTCCGGCAAGTAGCCGATCTGCGACCGCGTGACGAGCGAGTCCTCGTCGACCGGTCGGCCCTGAATCCATGCGCCACCTGCAGTCGACCGCAGATAGCCGGTGAGAATTTTCATCGTCGTCGTCTTTCCGGCCCCATTGGGCCCCAGAAAGCCGACGATCTGGCCTCGGGGAACAGAGAATGTGATCCCCCTGAGCGCTCGGTTCTGGCCATAGCTCTTGACCAGGTCCCGCACCTCGATCATGGTCGTATCCATAGACGGTCCTCCTCGGGGGACATGATTTTTTCCCGACCATCATCAATGGTGGTGGTCGTGCGAAAGGCTAGCAATATTCTTGCCGGATTTGAAGCCCTTTGAACGCCTGAGAGTGTACCGCACCCGCGTCAGATTGACCTCGCAGTCACGTCAAAGGGGCAGACTTGTCAGTTCCACGCCAGGGTATCACCTGATTCGAAGCCATCGGCGAAGAGGTCGCCGTCACGGTCGAAGTAGGCCTTACGGTCCACGCCGCGATAATCCGTCCAAACGATCGCGGCCTCGAGGGCTTCAGGCATGGTCGCGCTCGCACAGACGGCGGGGTTGGTATAGCCCAGGTTCAACTCGTTGATGACGACTGGATTCGACCAGGCCGTCGGGGTCGCGCCGTCGGCCCAGGAGTAGAAGATGTCCCACTCGCTCCAGTAGATGCAGTGGAAGCGGTTGTTGAAAACGATCGCGATATCCGGCGTGACCTCGTCAACCGACGACGAGGTGGCGAGTCCTTGATTGGTTGTCCAATTGACCCCGGCATTGGTCGAGTAGGCATACCACACGTCCATGTCGCCGGAGTCCCCCCAGTCCCTGGTATATGTAACCACGACGGAGGTCCCGTCGAGGGCGGCGGCGACCCTCGGTTCGCTCTCGTCATCGTCGGACGTGGTCAGCTGAACCGCCGGATCCCAGGTCGCACCGAAGTCCCTGCTGACCCGAGCCCAGACGTCCCTCTTCCAGACCCCCGACGCAACCTCCACAGCACGTTCGAAAGCGACCGTAAGCCGGAAGGCATCGCCCGGAAAACCGAGCGGCCCACCGAAGGTCACATGGGGTCGTTTGCCGGCGTGGGGGTCCGAGGCGTGAACGAAGAGGTTTCCCCAGGTGTCTCCCTGGTCTTCGCTCATCATGAATACCGCCTCGTGAGCAGACTCGATCGTATTGAACCTGTTGAAGACGATGTAGACGTTGTGCTCGGGTCCAACGTAGGGCGGCGAGTCGGTGCACACCTCGGGGTAGATCGGGTTCGTCATGCCGACGATGTTCGAAGCGATGGTCTCGTAGTCCGAGGTCCCGATGGGGTCGTCCGCCTGGAATCGGAGCAAATCGACCGACTTGCTGCCGTCGGCATGCTTCGCTTCAAAGGCGACGTACACCCAAGTCACGTAGTTGTCGTCCTCACCGACGGCGATCGACGGGTTGGCGGTTTCGTACCCCGAGGTCCCTCCTGTCACACCCCACAGGTAGGACCACGTGTTGCCGCC
>CAZCEX010000580.1:0-3048 GCA_964497785.1 uncultured Thermoanaerobaculia bacterium
TAGGTCTTGGGTCCCCCTGCGGGCCGAAAGACGCTGTCCCATCCGAATCCTTGCCGGCCCCGTGGCGCCTTGGTGATCGTTCCTTCGACGGTTCCCAGCCCGAAGGCTTCTTCGCCACCGCCCGCCGCACAGGCGAGACATTTGACGACGGCGCGCCGATCGGCGAAGGCATCGGCCAGGCGGCAGATGCCCTCCGGTCCAACAGATGCCAGCAACCAACGCACCAGGGGCCCCGGAAAACCTTTCATGCCAACGAGTTCGAGCGATGTGTCTTCGACCAGGATGGGCCGGTCGAGGCGCTCCCGGGCAGCGAGAGCCTTTTGCCGCACGACCTCTTCGATGTCCAGCGACTGGATCTCGGCGAGATCGAGCGCCCGATGCACCAACGGCACACCCAGAACTGACTCGGCTTCACGAAGCTTGCCGAGATTGGAGGTCACGAATACCAGGTTCTCCAGCCGCATCATCCACTCCCAACACTTTCTCCCAACCCCTCCAGATCCACCAGATACACCGCAATCTGACGGCTCAGACCCTTGAGCTGAACGTCGTCGAGGCGTTCGGTCGGGATGAGGTTGGCAATGGCGGCCTGGGTGGTTTCCCCGATAACCACCTGCCCGGGCTTGGCGACGAACTCCTCGAGGCGGGCCGCGATGTTGACGGTGTTGCCGAGCACGGTGTAATCGACGCGCGTTGCCGACCCGATGTCACCAACCACCACGGGGCCGGAGTGAATCGCGACCCTGACATCGACCCTCTCCTGATGGCTGGCCTCCCGCTCGTCATTCCACTGGCGCAGGTTCCGCATCATCAACATGGCACTGCGGACTGCCCTCTCGGCGTGATCGTCCTGGGGTAGCGGGGCGCCCCAGAAGGCCATCACCGCATCGCCGATGAACTTGTCGAGCGTGCCACCGAACTCGAAGACCGCATCGGCCGCGAGCGAAAAAAACTGACCCAGGAACGCCGCCACTTCCTCCGGAGGCGAGGACTCACAGCGGGCCGTGAAGCCGACGATGTCGGCAAAGAGGATCGAGGCCTCACGCAAGGTCACCGCGGCTTCTTCTCGTTCCGGCCTTGCCAGCACGGCCTCGATCACAGCCGGAGAGTGGTAACGAACCAGACGGTCTCGAACCGCCTGCTCCGCTCGAATCCGCTCGTTGAGACGGGCTCGTTCGATCGCGACGGCGGCGTAGTTGGCGAGCGCGGTCAGGAGGTCGAGGTCGTTGGCGGAAAACGAGCCGACGTGGAGGGGCGAATCCACGTAGACCACTCCGATGACCTTTTCCCGGTGCCAGAGCGGGGCGCACATAGCTGAACGGATGTGGTGAATGCGAATGCTCTGCCCCGCCTCGAAGCGCTCATCGGCCTGCGCATCGTGGGTCAGGACAGCAACCTTCTGTCCGACCACCATGTCGAGAATGGTGCGCGAAATCGGCACCTCTGGTGTGACGCCTGTCTCGGATTCCGTCGCCCGATAGAGCTCGAGTCGCGGCTCACCAGCTTCGTCGAAGAGCACGATGAACCCACGATCCACGATGAGAAACTCGAAGATGACGTCCATCACCTTCTCGAGCACGGGCTCCAGTTCGCCGGCTTGCAGAAGGGTCTTCGCCACCTGTGCCAGAATCTCGAAGACCCGGCCCCTTTCGCCGCTCTCCACCAACGGTTGTGGGCCCGACGGCTCACCTTCCAATCCGTAGTCGTTGTTGAACTCGGTGAGCGGCCTGAGGTAGGTGGCCGACGACAGGCCAGCGCTCTCGACCACAATATCGCGAACCTCGATCTCGAAGTTCCCGATCGTTACCAGGTCGCCCGCCGCGATGTTGCCCACGGTCACGAAGGTGTCGTTGACCTTGACGCCGTTGGTCGAGTCCAGGTCCCGAATCTGCAAGATGCCTTCGGTCTCCTCGACCCGCGCGTGGCGTCGGGAAACGGAGAAATCGCGCAGGACGACGTCGTTGTCGCTCGACCGGCCGATCGTCATGCCCCCATGCAGGGCAATCCTGCGCGTCGTTCCCGCGTCTTCGTATACGAACTCCGGCATCACGACCATTCTAGCCCCCCACGGCTGACCATGCGAACATACTGCGGTGAAGAACCGGGTTCGACTCGTGATTGCCTACCTCGGCACGCCTTTTCTCGGTTGGCAGCGCCAGCCGGTGGGCGCAACCATTCAGGGGACCATCGAAGCCGCCTGCAGCAGCGTGCTCGGGGGCGCCAAAGTCACGGTTGTTGGATCAGGTCGTACCGACGCGGGCGTTCATGCAGCCGCTCAGGTCGCCCACCTCGACCTGCCTGTCGCAATTCCTCCTCCGAACCTGGCCAAGGCGCTGAACAACAGCCTTCCGGATTCGATTCGAATTCTAGAGGCAAGCTCGGTTCCGGAGACCTTTCACGCTCGCTTCTCCGCCCGGTCCAAAAGGTACGTCTATCGGCTGCGGTGGAGTGACGGTCCGCAGCCTCGACCATGGCAGGTCCTGCGCACCGCCACTGTGCGCCGGCCACAGGATCAAGCCGCGATGGCCGCCCTGATCGAGTCTCTCCCTGGAGTTCGTGACTGGGCATCGTTCACGGTCACCGATCCCGAGACCCGGGCCACGACTCGCGCCCTCTATCGGACCCGGTGGAGCGAGCGCCGCCATGGTCTCGTCCTCGAGTTCGTCGGATCGGGCTTCCTTCGCTACCAGGTACGGCGCTTGGTAGGCGCCCTTCTCCAGGTCGGGTGGGAGCAGCACGACTGCAATTGGTTTATGGACCTCCTGTCAAAACCCACCCCCGGAGCGGCAATCACCACGGCGCCGGCCCGTGGCCTGACACTCGAGCACGTGGGTTTTCGGGCGGTTCACAACGACGGTGATAGACTCACCCTCCTTGGGAAGGACGGATGATCGACAAGGATACAATTGCGGCGCTCGGCACACCGGAGAGGGACCTTCTGGAACAAATCCAGGTCGAGGCTCTCCCGCAGCACGTTGCGGTCATCATGGACGGCAACGGCCGGTGGGCGAAGGCGCGCGGCCTGCCGAGGAATGAAGGCCATCGGGC
>CAZCEX010000581.1:0-3048 GCA_964497785.1 uncultured Thermoanaerobaculia bacterium
CCGGTTCACGACGTAGATCAGAATGCACGCGAGGACTACGCCCCCTACCGTACCCATCGCAAGCGCTATGATCCCCATTGCGAGTCCTTTGCCGACGAATATGCGGAAGATCTGGCCACGAGTAGATCCCAAGGATCGATAGAGGGCAAGTTCCGAAAGGCGTTCGCGAGCGAGCACTATCAATGTCAACGCGATCCCCGTGGCCGCCACTATCAGGCTCATGGCCTGAAGTATGCGCGTGATCGCGAAGGTCTGGTCGAAGATCCTGAGCACCTCAGTCCGAAGCCGTCGATTGCTCCGCACCTGAAGCGGTACGTCAGGATAGCGGGCTCGAATCAAGTCGACCATCGCATCGGCATCATGTTCGTCGTCCAAATAGAGGGCCAGGTTGCTAATTTGGCCGGGACCGAAAGCGTTCGCCATCTTGCTGAGATCAATTACCGCCGCACCCGATTCATAGCCGTAGTCGTAGTAGACACCTGCAATGGAGAGGTGCTGTGCGCCACCGGGTTGCGGAATGGTGAGCGTGTCTCCAACCGTGACGCCGATTCTGCGTGACAGGGGCTCACTTACGAGCACCGCACCTCGATCACGCGCAGCAACAACGGCAGCGCTGTCGTCTCCCGCCAAGAGCGAGAACCTGTCAGTAAGGGGTAGCGACAGATCTACGCCGGCCAGGAAAATGCGGCGCCCCTCAATCGTGGGATGGAGAGAGCGCAGGCGATCCACGGCCATCACGCCCGGCAAGGCGATCAGCTCTTCAACGAGTTGGTTATCCAACTGTGCGGAACCACCGGAGCGTGCCCATGATTCTGGTGAGATGTAGACGTCGGCGCGCACGGTTGTGCTAATCCACACGTCAACGGTGCGGCGAAAACTCCCCACCATCAGAGTGATACCTACCAACATGCTGACCGCCACAGCGAGCGCCGCCACCGCGATCGATGTGGTCTGAAGTCGTGCGCCTAGCGTCTTCAAGCTGTACGCCAAACCCAGGCGACGTATGCGCACAGAACGTGTCAGCAATTCGATCGTGAGTGGTGTCAGGAGCGAGAGGCCGATCATCAAACAGACGGCCAACACAAAGCCGGCAGGGCGCCACGCGTGTCCGACTGTCGCGAACCACGCGGCGCATGCCGAAAGCAGCACGGCTCCGGCTATAAACAGCGGACCGGCAGCTGACTTCAGTCTTTCATGCAAAGTGAATGGTGTCAGCAGCGCGCTGGGATCTCGGCGGCTCATCTCCACAGCCGGTTGAAGGGCGGCGAGCAGCGCGCCCCCGATGCCGATCACAATGGCGAGGAGGAATAGAGCCGGTGGCAGCTCCAGCGTCTCGATTTCGTTGAGTAGATAGAGGTTGGAAATGGTGGCACTCACGGCATCGACATTGGCCGCGGCAACCCAGTAGCCAAGCGGCAACCCGGCGGCTACACCAACAGCGCCCAACAGTGCGACCTCAAACAAGATTACTGTCAGCACTTGCCCTCTGGTGGCGCCCAGTGATCGGAGCAAACCAAACTCAGCCCTGCGCCGCACCAAAGAAGCCTGAGTGCTGCTGTATACCAGGAACAGTCCAACGAATAGGCTTATCAGGCTCAGGGCAGTCAGATTGAGTCGAAACGCACCGAGCAAGTCCGACGCCTGTTGCTCGCGTTGGACCGGTGTGAGTACGGACACGCCCGGGCCGAGTGCTTCAACTAGCCGGGCGCGAGCGCTATCGACCTGCACGCCCTCCCTGAGCCGCACGTCTATTTGGTTGATTTCGCCCCTAGAACCGAACAGATGTTGGGCCTGGGCGATGTCCATCACCGCGAGCTTGCTGCTCGCCAGTGGAGTGATCGCCTGAAAGTCCACCAGCGCCCCGACAGAGAGGATTACACGCCGCGAGCCATATGATGTGAGCAGCGTGTCTCCCGGCTCAACTCCAAACTCGGCGGCGAAATCTGGTGTGAGCGCTACCCAACCAGGTACTCTGAGTGCTTCATCGATCTTGTCGAATCCTGAGTCGAGCGGCAAACCGGTGGCCTGGAACAGATCGACGCCGATCAGGTCGAGAAAGACGCGGTCCTCTCCGGCAACAAACACCGACGCACGATAGATCGGCCATGCGAACTCGACGCCGCTGTCTGCAAGAACCCTCACATAGAGCTGTTCTGGGAAGGTGGCGGTGGTGCCCATGATCGATAGGTCGGCTTGCCCGCTCACTGCTTCGAGGCTGCCCCGGAAGGCGGCGAGCGAATTCCGATTGATGATCTGAATCGATAGTACTGCCGCAACACCGAGCACCACGCCGAACGCCGTCAAAAGAAAGAGCGTCTTGCCTGCTTTGGCGCGGGCAGCCGCGATCGCGATTAGGTAGCGTATCACGCTTTAGCGAACCTGCCGCTGTGAAGCGACCAGACGGTATCCGCTTTGTCAGCCATCTCCGCACTGTGAGTGACGAAGACGAGGGTGGTGCCTTCGTCTTTGACGAGCTGCAGCATTAGGTCCAGAACGGCTCGTCCGGTTTCGTCATCGAGATTGCCGGTAGGCTCATCCGCCAGTAGCAGCTTGGGTTGTCGAATCAGTGCCCGACAAATCGCTACTCGCTGCATCTCCCCACCGCTCAGCTTCTGAACAGAATCGTTCTCGCGATCGGCGAGTGATACTCGGTCGAGAAGATTACGCACTCGCGGTTCGAACTCGGCCGGCCTGGTGCCGGCGATCAACTCGGGCAGAGCCACGTTTTCTCGTACCGACAGATGAGGCATCAGATGGAAGAACTGGAAGACCAGGCCAACATCGTTGCGGCGGAACCGGGTGCGCTCTCGTTCGTTCATCTCGGCGAGACTCCTGCCAAAGGCGCGCACCTGTCCTGAAGTCGGCAGATCGATGCCGGCGGCGAGGTGCAGCAGGGTTGATTTGCCGCTGCCGCTGCGACCCACCACCGCAACGGTGTCTCCCGCCGGAATATCGAAAGAGACTGCGTCGAGAGCGGTCCGGCTTCCCGAGCCGGATGCGACGTAGCTCTTGGATACGTCGCGAAAACTGAGTGCGTAATCGGACATT
>CAZCEX010000582.1:0-3047 GCA_964497785.1 uncultured Thermoanaerobaculia bacterium
CTCGGCACAATTGTGCACCCGGCACGCGCCGCCGGAGGCGCCGTCTCGTTCTCCGTTGCGGCCACAAAGCCGATCAAGATACCAACGAAAGCGCTTCCGGCGGGACGTGCAGGACATAAAATTGTGCCCGAACACCCCCCACCATCCGTTCGCCACCCGCACAATTTTCATGTCGGGCACTCCGCGGGGAGAGCGCTGCGGCCGTGATCTCCAGCCTCTGAGGGAGGCCGCCGCTCGCTTGAGCAGCGTGGTCGCAGCCCTTTCGAACTTCTTCGCGCGACCACGCTGCTCATGCGACGCTGGGATGGCCGTCCTACGGCATCCCAGAAGGCCGGGGCTGGGCATTGGGTCGGTCGAGCGGACCGACCCGGCTCAGCCTCGGTACACTGAAAAAGTGAAATACGCGATCCTCGCTCAGCGAATGGTCGGCGATTGCATGATCAACGCCGTCCGCGCCGATCTCACCCAGATGGATGTTGACGCCATCGTCAACGCCGCCAACACCCACCTCGCCCACGGCGGAGGGCTCGCTGCGGCGATTGTTCGCGCCGGCGGCACGATCATCCAGGAGGAATCCTGGAGCGTCGCCCCCGTGCCCGTAGGGTCAGCGGCCGTGACCTCGGCCGGGGCCCTGCCTTGTAGTTGGGTCATCCATGCGGTCGGCCCGCAGTGGGGCGAAGGCGAAGAGGAGCACAAGCTGCGTTCAGCGGTCGCCGCCGCGCTCGACGCAGCCGCTGAACTCCACGTACAGTCGGTCGCTTTGCCGGCGATCTCGACCGGAATCTTCGGTTATGCAAAACCGGCTGGCACACACCATATCGTCGATCAGGTCGTGCGCTGGACCCTCGCAAATCCCGATCGGACCGTCAGCGCAATTTTCTTGACCGCGTTCGACGACGAAACAGCGGGCCTTTTTGGCGCCGCTCTCGAAAATCATCCTACGCGATAGACCGGTTTTGTGCTTTGAGGGGTGCCTCTCACATAGAGGATACGAAATCGGTCATCCGTTTGAATGCCTGCGAGATCGTCTCCACCTCCCATAACAACGGCTGGTACGAGGTAATGGGGTAGGCGGTGTGAGCCGCCCCAAACGGGTCGAATGGCCGGACCTCGACCTTGCCCGACAGGGCGTGCTCGAGCTCGCCGAAGCTCGAAAGCAGGCCCGCACCGTATGCCCGCAGCCGACCCTCTTGGCGAACGATCCCATACTCGATCGTGAACCAATACAGGGTGGCCAGTTGCTCGATCTGCTCGTCTGTGGCGGACAACGATCCTTCACCGATCTTCTGAGACAGGTCGGCGAACTCCGGAATGGCGAGCATGGGCGCATGACCCATCAGCTCATGGCAGATATCAGGCTCCGGCGTGTAGAGGGGGCGATCGTGATAACGAATGTACTGAGTCGAGCAGAAGACTCTCTCGGCCAACGAAGCCAGGAAGTCCCGCGACCCGACGAGACCCGCAACCGGCTGCATTCGAAAACCCGTCCGGCTGCGCAAGAAGGCATCTACGTTGGCGAGCTGGGGCACCCGGTCAGCGGGGTAGGCGAGAGCAGCGAAGACCTCATTGAACTCCCGACAAGCGTGGGTCCGATACAAAGAGACCAGGCCGTCGTAGACCTCTGCCCAAGTCGCGTTCTCAACATCGGTATAGGCTACGCGGGGAACCCCCTCTTCGGCGGTATGCGTCTGCGCCAAGGCCGCGATCTCATTGCGCCGTGCGCGATAGACCGGGTCGTTGAAACCGGGGTGGTCGGACTCCAGCTCGATCAGGGACACATCCATCGGCGCCTCCTCGGGGCTGAGAGTTTCTCATTTCAGGGTGCACACGACACGCCGCAATGCGGCGTGTTTTCTGAAATTCGTGGAATCCATCCCCTTCGGCTCGGGTTCTCCGTGGGTGGGAGGACACATGCATCATTTCCGAAACCAACGGCGGACAGGGACGTTCCTATCTCCTGGAGACGACACCTGATGCGTCTCGCCACGGTCTTGACTGCCGGCGGCGGTCGCGCAGCCGTCTGGTGTGACGGTGCTGAGGGCAGCGAGTGGATCGACCTCGCATCTGCAGCTTGCGCTCTCGGGCTCGAGCAGTATCCTTCTTCGATGAGGGGCGCGCTCGATCGTGAAGGCCCAAACCTGGCGACGCCTCGCCAGATCAA
Source organism: uncultured Thermoanaerobaculia bacterium (assembly GCA_964497785.1). Taxonomy (GTDB): domain Bacteria; phylum Acidobacteriota; class Thermoanaerobaculia; order Thermoanaerobaculales; family Sulfomarinibacteraceae; genus CAZCEX01. The sequence goes on from CAZCEX010000582.1 coordinate 2,162, forward strand.
AAGGGCGTTCGAATCCGGGTCTCTTTCGGACGAGGTGCAATCATGGCCAGTGTCCGGCGCCCGCCTCGGCTCTCCGGTTCCAGATCCCGGAACCCTGATTGACTTCTACGCTTTCGAGGAGCACGTGCGGCGGGCGCGCTCCCGGCGCGGACTCGACATCGTGCCGGAGTGGTTCCGGTATCCGGTCTACTATCGTTCGAACCAACGAGCGGTCGTCGGACAGGACGCCCAGATCGACTTCCCCGTCGGAGAAAACCGAATGGACTACGAACTCGAGCTCGCAGCCGTGCTGGGCGCCACGCTCGAGAGCCCGTCCCCGGAAGAAGCCGAAGAGGCGATCGCCGGTTACTGCCTTTTCAACGACTGGAGCGCCCGGGCCATTCAGGCGGAGGTTATGAAGGTCGGGCTCGGACCCGCCAAGGGCAAAGACTTCGCCTCCTCCCTCGGACCCTGGATGGTCACCCCCGATGAGCTGGGCGCCCTGTCGGATCTCGAGCTCAGCGCGCGCGTCAACGGCGAAACCTGGTCACGGGGACGAATCGGCGAGATGCAGTGGCGGTGGGGAGAGATGCTGGCGTTTGCCGGCGACGGCGTCAGATTCGAGCCTGGCGACATCTTCGGCTCCGGAACGGTCGGAGGTGGGTGTGGTCTCGAGCTCGGCCGTTTTCTCGAACCCGGCGACGTCGTCGAGCTCGACGGCGGGCCTCACCTCGGAGTACTGCGAGGCACGGTCGCCCGGGCCGACGAGGAGGGTGGCCCTCATGAGTGATCTCATCACCATTGATCCGCAAAAGGTCGGTTGGATCGAGGTCTACCGGCGAATGACCGAAATCGTCACTGGCCTCATTTTGTAAAAAATGAATCCGATCAGTTTGAAGCGCGTACA
>CAZCEX010000583.1:0-3046 GCA_964497785.1 uncultured Thermoanaerobaculia bacterium
GCGATCCTGATCACGAAACACCGTGGCCACATTCCAATATCCCGTGTCTCACCCGCATGACATGCGACAATGACCGCCGAACCGAAAGGGGTCGGACCACGAAGATCAGCATCCACATCCTTGTCATATCGGCACTCGCCCTCACCACATTCAACCTCGCCGCAGTTGCCGGAACGGCCCGAGGGGTGGTGTCACTGCGCTCTGCTGTTATCGACTCTCAGCGTGCGTTCGAAACAACGAAATCGATGGCCGACGCCGATCTACAGATCGTCAAGTTCCCGGGACCGGTCACGCACGAGCAACGGACGCGGCTCCAGCAGGAGGCCGATCGCGTCTTCACCTACCTGCCATTCGACGCGTTTCTCGTTCGAGTAGCGCCCGAACGCTCTGCTTCCCTCGTCGAGGGTATTGGTGCGAGCTGGTCGGCGCCCTGGCGACCGGAGTACAAGATCTCGCCCGAAATCCGCGAGACCCGGATCGACGACAAGAAGGTCCGCCCGGTGATGGTCCACCTCTTCCCCGACATCGATATCACCACCACAATCCGGAAAATAGAAAGCATGGCGGGTCGCACTGTCGAGGGCTTTTCGAACAAGACACGCTTTGCGCGCGTTCGGTTATTGCTCTCCGGCGCCGAAATCGCGGCGCTGCGCCAGCCCCTTGCGGAGATGCCCGAGGTCTTCTGGCTCGAGCGCGAATCGCGCCGGGTCTTCCTCAACGATACGACCATCTGGGTCGGCCAGTCGGGCACCAGTGGAGGCGGCACCACCCCGGTCTTCGACAACGGCATCCTCGGCGCCGGCCAGGTCGTCGGCGTGCTCGACACCGGAATCGACATCGACTCGTGTTATTTCCGTGACCCGAGCGAGTCTCCGGCGACCAACGAGTGCAACTACGGCACATCCGTCAACCCCGACCACCGCAAGGTGCTGGCGGTCGACTTCTTGTGGAGCGCCGAATGCGCGAGTGGTATCTCGAACAGCGAGTGGGACACCCAGGACCACGGCACCCACGTTGCCGGAACTGTCGCCGGCGACGATCTTGCGGCTCCGGGCGTACACAACGGCCGCGACGGCATGGCTCCGCAGGCAAAGTTGATCATTCAAGACTGTGGTTACGAGTACAACGTGTGCGCCGACTGTCCGGGAATCGGCTGCCCGGTGATCGACCTCGTACCCGTCTTCGAGCAACCCTATTCCCAGGGCGCCCGAATCCATACCAACTCCTGGGGCGACGAGGAAGAGGACCCCGACTACGGCGAGTACACCTCCGGTTCCGAAGACGCCGACACGGTGATGTGGAACCACAAGGACTACCTGCTGCTCTTCGCTGCCGGCAACAACGGCGGCTCGTCGAATACCGTCGACAGCCCGTCGACAGCCAAGAGTGCACTGTCGGTCGGCTCGACGGACCACGGTTCAAGCGCTGATTCGATCTCCTCCTTCTCGAGTCGCGGCCCCACTGACGACGGTCGGATCAAGCCGTCGATCACCATCGTCGGCTCCAGCGTCATGTCGGCCAACAACGACGGCAGCATCAGCACGAACAACTGTGACGCCCAGAGCATGAGCGGCACGAGCATGGCTTCGCCCGGCGCCGCCGGCCTCACGGCGCTCGTACGCCAGTACTTCGTTGACGGCTTCTACCCGAGCGGCAGCGCAACCCCAGCCGACGGGTTCGCACCGAGTGCCGCCCTGTTGCGCGCGGCGGTGGTCAACTCCGGCGAACAGATGACCGGTGAGGGCTCCATACCGAACAATACGCAGGGCTGGGGCCGGATCCTGCTCGACAACGTGCTCTACTTCCCCGGCGATACGCGCAACCTGTGGCTCGAGGACGACACGACCGGGTTCGCCAACGGCTCCTCGGGGGAAACCCTGGTCTACCAGCTCAACGTCACCAGCAACAACGAGCCGCTCGAGGTCACCCTGGCGTGGACGGACTATCCTTCGACCCCGGCAGCCAACCCCAACATCAACAACGATCTCGACCTCATCGTCAGCGGCCCGGGGGGCACCTTCAAGGGCAACGTCTTCACAGGGGGCCAATCGACAACCGGCGGATCGCAGGACCGGGTCAACACCCTCGAGAACGTCTTGATTGCGGCGCCCGCGCCCGGACTGTGGACCGTGACGGTCTCATCGTTCACCGTGCCGAACGGCCCGCAACCCTTCGCCCTGGTCGCGACCGGCGACATCACCGCTTGCTCTGGGGTCGGCAGCGCCGCTGCCATCGTCGGGTCGGAGACCCTCACAATCACGAGCGGCGACGGTGACGCCTTTCTCGACAACTGCGAGGCTGCAACCCTCGGCTTCACGGTGGCCAACTCGGGCGCCGCACCGGCAACCAATATCAGCATCGTATCGATCAGCTCACCCAGCCACCCTGCGACCGTCTTCGCCGCACCGAGTTGGACATCCGCATCGATCGGCGCCTGCGGCATCGACGACACCGCGTTCGTCGGGATCAGCCAAGCCGCTGGTCTCAATCAGGATGACGTGCTGCTCATCGATGTCGAAATCACCAATGCCGAGATCTCTCCCCAGACCCAAACCACGACCCTGAGCATTTCCGGAACCGAGACCGACCTCTCGCTCATTCCATCCAAGATTTTTGACTTCGAGTCTGATCTCGATGGTTGGACCCTGCAATCAGGCACCTTCAACCGCAGCAATGCGCTCACCGCGCCCAGCGGCTCGTGGTACCTCCAGTCCTCGTCCGACCTCGAAAACCAGTGCGACGTGATCGAGTCGCCAGAGATCGTGCTCACCGCGACCTCGACCCTCAGTCTCTCAACCCGTTATGCAATCGAGGACGGCACCCCGTGGTACGACCGGGCCAACGTCACGCTCGTCTCCGACTCCGGCGAGACGGTCGTCGAGCCGGACGGCGGCCGCGCCTACGACGTGCCCGATGGCAGCTCGAACGGCACCTGTGGTACGGCGGGCGAGGCGGGTTGGGCCGGGTCGAACACACCATGGGCGGAATCGACATTCAGCGCAGCAGCCCTCGGTTCAGCCAGTCTCGATGGCGAGACAATCACCTT
>CAZCEX010000584.1:0-3025 GCA_964497785.1 uncultured Thermoanaerobaculia bacterium
GCCGGCATGCACCACCAGGTGTGTGTTGCACTGATGGGCCTTCCCTTCAAGGACGACACGGTTCATACGGCGGCCTTTTACATCAATGTCATCAAGAAGCTGCTCGATCGGGGAGTGCACATGGATTCGGTGTGCATGAAGGACGCCTCGGGGACGACTGACCCGAAAACGGTTTACGACACCGCGATCGGTCTCAAGAAGATCCTCCCACCTGAGGTCATCCTGTGGCAACACACGCACGACACGGCGTCGATGGCGGTGTCGTGCTACATGGCCGGTATCGCGGCCGGCGTCGACGGAATCGACCTTAGTGTTCGGCCGATGGCATCTGGAACAGTGCAGCCGGATGTGCGGTCGATGTGGCATGCCCTCAAGGGCACCGGCTACTCCCTCGATATCGACCATACGAAGATGGACGAGATCGAGAATCTGCTCAACGAAGGGCTTGCTGAATACGAGTTCAACCCGGTGACGACGACGGCCGACGCCAGGGTCGTCAACTTCCCAATGCCGGGAGGCGCCATCGGGCCGAATGTGCATATGATGAAGGACGCGGGCATTCTCGACCGCTACTCCGAGGTGCTCGCCGAGTTCCCGGTTGTCGTGAAGGCTGGTGGGGCATGGACGTCGGTGACGCCGGGGTCGCAGCAATATTGGCAGCAGGCGTTCAACAACGTTCTCCTCGGTCGCTGGGAGAAAATCGCCGACGGCTACGGCAAGGCTGTATTGGGTTACTTCGGTCGCCCGCCGCTCAGTCCAGATCCCGAGGTCGTCAAGATTTCTTCGGAGCAGCTCGGGCTCGAGCCCTTTACGGGCGATCCACTCGAGGCGGCGCCCGATAGCCTGGGCCCGGCCAAAGCGGCCCTCGAGGAGCGAGGGCTTCCCGTCAGTGACGAGACGATCTTCCTCGTTGCCGCAGCCATCGTTCCTGGAAAGAACATCGAGCTCAACGAAGGTATTCGCCTGCTCGAAGGGCGGTCAAAGATCGTTCTGCCTTTCAAAAAGAAGGCTGAGCCGGCCCCGACCGTGGCAGCCGCACCAGCGGCGGCCGCCTCGGCTCCGTTCACGAGCCCGGTGACGACGACCTGTAGCGTCGAGGAGAATAATCAAATCCGGACCTTCAAGATCACCATCGAGCCGCCCGCGGATGCAGGCCCTGCGCCGCAGGCTCAGGCCGCAATCGCGGCAAGCGGTACACCGGTCTTCTCTCCATTTCAGGGCAAGGTCGAGCTGGTGGAGATCAACGTGAAGGTCGGCGATGTGGTCAGCAAAGGACAGATCGTGGCCGCTGTGGAGGCAATGAAGGCCAAGCACGACGTCAAGGCGCCATGTTCGGGCACGGTAGCGTCCATCGATGCCGTGATCGGCGCCGATGTCGAGGCGGGGTGCCCGATCATGACGCTTGGAGGATAAAATGGAAGCGTTCGGCACGTTACTCGAGCAGTCGGGCTTTGCCGGCCTCGGGTTGCGCAACATCGTCATGTTCGCGGTCGGTGGTGGGCTCATCTACCTCGCGATCCGCAAGCGCTTCGAGCCGCTGCTTCTGGTCCCGATCGGCTTTGGAGCCATCCTCGCCAACCTGCCCAATGCGATGATGTCGGCCTCTGCGGTCGGGTTGCAGGCGACGGGGCACTCGGCGCATCCACTGATGCAGTTGATCTACGATGCAGGCATTCGCACCGAGTTCCTGCCGCCGGTGATCTTCCTCGGTGTGGGGGCGCTCACCGATTTCAAGCCCCTCCTGGGGCGTCCGGTCACCTTTCTCCTCGGCGCCGCGGCGCAGCTGGGGATCTTCGTTGCGGCGGTTGGCGCGTTTGCGCTCTTCGGCTTCTCCATCGAGGAGTCGGCCGCGATCGGCATCATCGGTGGCGCCGATGGACCGACCTCGATCTTTCTGGCAGCCATCCTCGCCCCCCACCTCCTCGGCGCCATCGCCGTAGCCGCCTACAGCTACATGGCTCTCGTGCCGATCATTCAGCCTCCGATTATCCGGATGATGACGACGCGTTCCGAGCGAAACATCGACATGCCGCAGGCGCGACCGGTTTCCCGAACGGCGGTCATCCTCTTCCCGATCGTCACCGCCGTCCTGGCGGCGCTCGCGATTCCCGCCTGTGCTCCACTGATCGGCATGCTGATGTTCGGCAACCTGCTGCGTGAGTCGGGCGTCACCGACAGACTCTTCAAGACCGCGGGTGGCGCGCTCATCAACGTCGTGACCATCTTTCTCGGGGTCACGATCGGTGCGACGATGGAAGGCGCTACCTTCCTGCAGTGGAGAACGATCTTTATCTTGGTACTCGGCGCATTTGCCTTTGCCTTTTCCACCTTTGGTGGTCTTTTGTTCGCCAAGATGCTCAACCTCGTATTGCCGAAGGACCGCAAAATCAACCCATGCATCGGTGCTGCCGGCGTATCCGCAGTGCCGATGGCGGCGCGGGTGGTTCAGGACGTCGTTTCGAAAGACACTGACGGGAAGGTGAATCCCTTGATGGCCGCGATGGGTCCGAATGTCGCCGGAGTGATCGGTTCTGCGGTTGCGGCTGGGGTGTTTCTGGCTCTGCTCAGGGGCTGAGTTCCTTTGCCGTAGTGAGCCTTTCGGGCTGAATCAGCTGCTGCGCGCAGGTGGACAGCATGATCACCGACACCAAGAGGCTCTTCCACCACGGTCTCGAGCTCGGCCTCAAGACCTGGGAGCTTGCCAAAGAAACGCTTGGTTGGACGGTCGACGATCTCGACTACTTCATGATCCACCAGGTCGGCAAGGCCCACACGGAGACCTTCGCCCGGATTCTCGGCATCGACCTCAAGAGGATATTCAGACCTAAGATGAGCGATTCTCGGCGGCGATCTGCACCAACCCCTTGCGCCCTGGGCACTTTCAGAAAGCCTCGACAGACCTCCGGGTATGCCTGCGTTTTCTTCAAGCACCAGTGCATCAAGGTCTTGGCACATCTCATCCGGCAGAATCGCTCATCTTGGGAAAGATGCAGTGGCATCGATCAGGGGCGGTCGGAGGAATCGC
>CAZCEX010000585.1:0-3023 GCA_964497785.1 uncultured Thermoanaerobaculia bacterium
TCGAAATCAACGCCACCGAACTCTCAAAGCCCGACCCCGAAGCTCTACGGCCACACTATTCAGAGTGGCTGACGTTGTCGCTGCCGAAGATTGCTGTCACTGATCGGCGCCGGCCAGGAGTGGTAGTCAGGGGTGAGGCGGACGTTGGGGGGTATCGCCTCCGGGACGGACATCAACAGGCCCACGGCCTGCCGCCCGGGCCCGCGACGGCCGGGTGTGCTGCCGCTTCTGGGCTGCGCCCAGCTCGTCGCACCGCTTCGCTTTGCTCCCCGGCGCGCGGGCTTCGTAGCAGGCAACGCGATTCTTCTCCGTGTGCGCTCCCCGGGGGAGCCACCCCCGCGCGTTCATGGCCTGGAGATTTCTCCTAACCGTGAGGCGCTCGTGCCAAGACCGACGGGAATGGCACGCCCGCCGAGACGGGCCTTTCGCGTCCTCCGTTGCTATAACGTGGCCGACCAGAGAACCAAAGAAGGCGCTCCCGGTGGCGCGTGCCGGGTGCGTAATTGTGCTGAAACCGCCGCGGTTGAGACGCCCGTTCCCGCACAATTGCGACACCGGGCAACGCCCGGGGAGCGCGTTGCGGCCGTGGTCTCCAGCCTACGAGGGAGGCCGCCGCTCGCTTGAGCAGCGTGGTCGCAGACGATCCATCCTTCACCGCGCGACCGCGCTGCTCCTGCGACGCTGGGATGGCCGTCCTACGGCATCCCAGAAGGCCGGTGCTGCGGAGAAGGTCCGGGGCCAGCGAACAATACACTTACCCCTTCACAAACGTCCCGTCCCGATACTCGCGAAACGCCGCCTTCAGTTCACCCTGCGAGTTCATGACGATGGGTCCCTGCCAGGCGACCGGTTCGCCAAGAGGTTTGCCTGAGACAAGAAGACACCGAAAGGGCTGATCCTGAGCTGAGATCCGGACCAATGCGCCTTCACCAAGAAGGGAGATCTGACCCTGGGTCACCGGTTGGGGCTCGGCTGAACCCACGGCGCCCGTGCCCTCAACCGCGTAGACGAAGACCGTGTGACCCGGCGGCGTCGGATGGTCGTATCCGGTTCCCGCATCGAGCGTGATGTCGAGGTACTCGGGGGCGACAACAACGTCGCGTACCGGGCCGCGAGTCCCGCCGACGTCGCCGGCGACCACCCTGATCGAAACCCCAGCAGTCGGTTCGACAGTGGGAATGCTGCTCGAAGGAAACTCCTGGTATCGCGGCGCCATCATCTTGTGCGAAGCAGGCAGGTTGACCCACAGCTGGAAGCCTCGCATACGTCCCTCAACTCGTCGCGGCATTTCTTGATGAATGATGCCGCTGCCCGCCGACATCCACTGGATGTCGCCCGAGCCGATCACGCCTTCGTTGCCGAGGCTGTCGCCATGCTCGACCTCGCCCTCAAGCATGTAGGTCACGGTCTCGATGCCGCGATGCGGATGCCACGGAAACCCTGCGATGTAATCGTCCGGATTGTCCGAACCGAAGTCGTCGAGCAGCAGAAACGGATCGAATCGCGGCACCTCAGAAAAACCGAAGACCCGATTGAGGCGCACGCCTGCGCCATCCATCGTTTCTTTGCTGCTCAGGATCAACTCGACCGATCGTGGTTTTCCCATAACGTCGCCTCCTCGGCTGCGGGCCGACCTTCAGGCTGCGGCCACATACACTTCAACAGAGTTCTCGTTGCGCACCATTCCGCAAAACGATTGAACAGGTGCACGCAGAGGAAGCAGAGAGGAAAAAACCGCTCAATAACGGCGAGAAAGCGCTCCCAGCGGGACGTGCCTCTTTTGCGGTTCTTGCGGTTGGGTGGTTGGGGCAAAACCGCAAGGGTGGCAATCCACGGGTACACAGTCGAAGACTGAGAGCCGTATCGGCGAAGAGACCAGCCGACTTGACCACGAAACCTGCCCAATGCCCACGGATACCGCCACCAACTCCTGTATAACTGCCACGATGCACAAAGGGGGCGACCATGACACGGACAACGGCTTGCGCCATAACGGGGATGTTGGCTTTTTTCATATTGAGCAGCTGCGGGGTGATCACGCCTGACAAGAGCGTATCCGAATCGTCGTTCCGGGACTTCGCCACAACAATCGAAGCGCAGGTCAAACCGCTGCGGCGCGACATGGCGATCGCCAACTACGACGCGTCGATCAGCGGCAACGAAGAGGACTACGCTCAGGCTGCCGCGCTCCAACTCGAACTCAAGACGCTGTACAGCGACCCCGAGACCTTCGCCAGGCTGATTGCATGGCGCAAAAACGGCAAGGTGAAGGACCCTCTACTCGCCCGCCAACTCGAGGTGCTTTATTACGCATTCGTCGAGAATCAGCTGTCAGCCACGGCCCTCGAAGAGCTGGTGTCGCGAGCATCGGAGATCGAGCAGCAGTTCAATACCCACCGCGCCGTGATCGACGGCGTCGAGGTCAGCGACAACGAACTCAATGCGATCCTGCGCACCTCGACCGATTCTGCCGAGCTCGAGCAAGCGTGGTTGGCGAGCAAGGCGATTGGTCCGGCGGTGAGTGAGCGCATCATCGAGCTCGTCAAGCTGCGTAACCAGGCCGCCACCGACCTGGGCTTCACCAACTTCCAGGCCATGCAGCTTGCCGTCACCGAGCAGGACCCCGCTGCCATCGAAGCCCTCTTCGACGAACTCGACGAGCTGACGCGCGATGAGTTCGCCCAGGTGAAAGCCGAAATCGACCTGTTCCTGGCCGAGCATTATGGAATCGAGCCCGAGGAGCTGCGCCCCTGGCACTACCAGAACCCCTTCTTCCAGGAGGCGCCGACGATCTACCCCGTCGATCTCGACGCCTACTACGCCGGTGCCAACCTGGTGCAGCTCAGCGAAAGATTTTTCGCCGGTATAGGGTTGCCGGTGGATGACGTGCTTGCCCGCAGCGATCTCTATGGCAAGCCTGGCAAGTACCAGCACGCGTTCAGCGAAGACGTCGACCGCGAAGGGGACGTGCGCATTCTCTGCAGCATCGAACCCAACTCTAACTGGATGAATACCCTCCTGCA
>CAZCEX010000586.1:0-3017 GCA_964497785.1 uncultured Thermoanaerobaculia bacterium
TCGTATCACTCGCCTACCCGGTCGTCTGGGTGGGGAAATACAATACGACCGGGTACGAAACGACCTACGACCTGAAGGATCCGTACCACCCGGAGTTGCTTCATGACGACTTCTGGGATACAACGAACGGCTGGAACCAATGGCCCTGCGAGACCATGCAGATGGGCTCGGCCTTTACCCGCTCAGGGGACTATCTCTTCGCCGGTAGGTGGGAGGTGCTGCAGCGCTTCGACTTCACGCAATGTGGCCTTCTCGATATTCCTGTTGCCGGTGTGACGCTCGAGCACCGCACCCTCGCGACGGATGTTTGGCAGGCGCTCCCGGCGCGGGTCTTCCCCGGGGATCAGCTTCGCATCACGAGCGGCGCGACGGGCACGATCGACCTGACGGAGATTTGGCTCTCGGACGACGCCAATGGTGATCTGTCCGTCGCATCCAGCAGCGGCAGCCCGGTGGCTGACCCCGTCGAGTACACCATCCCTGCGGGCGGCGGCGACGGGGAACCGAGCTCTGGCTACACCGCACACGTCAAGGCCACGAATGTCAGTGGATCGAACGAGTCCACCGCCCAGGTTTTGATCTCGTTCGATCCCCAGGCCGGGATCAGCTTTCAAACGACCCCTTAGCCCGTACCCTGCCGGTGTGCGGGGCCCCAAAACTGCATCAAGGGTTTCCCGCAAATGAGGTTCGTGCCAACCGCAGCGGTGTGAATTCGAAACGCGAAGATGCGAAGGTCGCAAAGAAACTCTAAAAATCAATGAATTGGAACTTTGCGCTCTTTGCGTCTTTGCGTTTCAATTGCGCTATATCGCCATCTGGCCGCCATTCACGATCAACCTGACTCTACGGTCCGATCTTCAGTCGGATCAAGTAAGCTGAGACAACGGAGACTCGCGATGAGCGACGCAGGATTTACAACATTCTTCGGAGACCGTTTCGACCGGATTGCGCTCTCTCTACCGAAAATTTTCGGACCGCTCGGACCGGATGTGGCGCGGGCCTTCAAGGATCGGGTGCAGTGGATCGAGCTGTCGGGCGGGGAGACACTCTTTTCGCAGGGTGATCCGGGGGACTGTATGTACCTGGTTGCCGGCGGGCGTCTTCAAGCTGTCGTCCGCAGTGGCGGCGGAGTACCGCGAGTCGTCGGTGAAATAGCTCAAGGTGAACCGGTAGGGGAGATGGCGTTGCTCACGGGTCAGCCGCGGGTGGCGACGATCTGCGCCGCACGCGACAGCCTGTTGATGCGCCTTGACCGTGACGTTTTCGAGGATCTCGTGCGGGAGTACCCGGACGTTCTTCTCAACATCTCTCGAAAAACGGTCGAGAGACTGTCTCAGAGTTCCGCCGCTCGACAGACGAGCCCTGAAATCACCAATGTGACGATTCTGCCCGTGACCGATGGGCTTTCGACGACCAAGATCGCCGAGCGTCTCGCCGAGGAACTCCGCACCTGGGGCGCGGTTGCCTACCTGAACCCGGGGCGGATTGACCGGATGACCGGCACTCCAGGGCGGGCGCAGGCGTCGGGGACCGGTCATGAGCACGTCAAGCTTTCCACCTGGCTGGATCGACAGAGCCTGCTGCACCGTTTCGTGATCTATGAGGCCGAGAGTCAACCGACTCCATGGACGCGTCGCTGTGTGCGGCAAGCGGATCGCATCCTGCTCGTCGCTGCTGCAGATGCCGACCCGACGCGGTCTGCACTCGAGCATTCGTTGCTGCTGGCTGAAAGCGACGTCGGTTCTGCACCGTGTGAACTCTTGCTGGTTCATCCCGAGGCGTACTTGCAACCGACCGCCACCGCACGTTGGTACCACGAGAGGCGCCTCACGGGCCACCATCATCTCCGTCCTGATAAGCCGACGGATTGGTGTCGCCTGGCGCGGTTCCTGGCCGGGACGGCAGTCGGGATCGTCTTTGCAGGAGGTGGGGCACGGGGCTTCGCCCACATCGGTGTCGTGCGTGCTCTGCGAGAGGCGGGGATGACCCTGGACATGGCCGGTGGCACTTCGATGGGTGCGATCATCGCCGCTGGGGTCGCCAACGATTGGGATCAGGAGACTTTTTTCGAGGTCATGCGCAACGGGTTCACCGGGGACAACCCGCTCAACGACTACAATCTGGTGCCGACCGTCTCCCTGCTGAAGGGTCACAAAATCGATCGATTGCTACAGAGCACCTTTGGCGAGAACAACATCGAGGATCTGTGGCTGCCGTTTTTCTGCGTATCGAGCAACCTGACTCAGGCAGAAATGACGGTCCACCAGAATGGCACGCTGTGGAGGGCGGTGCGCGCCAGCCTCTCGTTGCCGGGCATCTTGCCGCCGGTGGTCATCGGCAACGACCTGCACGTTGACGGGGCCACCTTCAACAACTTCCCGATCGACGTCATGCGGTCCCTCGGCGCCGGGCGGATCATCGCCGTCGACATCGACATCCGTAAGAGCTACAACATCGAGTACTCCCAGGTTCCGTCGTCGTGGGAGGTGTTCAAGAACAGGGTCTCTCCCGGCGGCCAACGACTGCAGGTTCCCGGCCTCGTGCAGACGGTGATGAAGGCCTCGGTTCTGGGCGGTATGCACCAGCGTGCGCATGCAGCTGAAACGGATCTCTATCTCAGTCCGGATGTCATGAAGGTTCCGCTGCTCGACCTCAAGGCCTTCGACGATGTCGTCGAGATCGGCTACCGGCACGCCTCCGAACGACTCGAGAATTTCGATATCCAGTCGTTGCTTTGAGGGTCGAAGAACCGATGACGCGGGGGGATGGGGGTTCATCCCCTCAGAACAAAGTGTAGGGGCGGGTTTACCCCGTCCCGCCCTGTTGACGAAAGCAATCCGGCCGGAACCCTCTGGGAACTCGAAGTCGATGACGATCTCTATCGACTCGTAGTACTCGACCCGGCCGGAGGCCGCGCGATAGCGGAACGGCGCCAACCGCACGTCGACCAACTGGTAGGCGCGAGACCCCCCGTTTCCGACCATGGTCACCGACTGGGCCGGCTCGCGCTATTATTG
>CAZCEX010000587.1:0-3013 GCA_964497785.1 uncultured Thermoanaerobaculia bacterium
CACAGGGGAATAATCCCGTTTAAATATATGAAACCCGCGAGGGGAGGAATGCGATAACCGGTCCTCTGCCCTGATCTGTGTTCATATAACAGGCGGGGCCTTTTGTCTTTGAAGGCTGTATCAGACTTTTTATTGGAGGGGCTATGACCAGGAAACCGATACTGCTTAGATCCTTTTTCCTACTGCTCGCTTTCGTGATGGTATTTACCATCTCGGCAACGGCCAAGGACAAACCTCAGCCGGTCAAGCCTATGGCCGATGACGGCCTGGGCAAGGCTCTTCCTGAAGGAGGAAGAGATATCCAGAGGGCGCCCGCAGCGCCGGCCGCGACATGGACAGTACCAGGTGACTACACGACTATCCAGGCCGCGATCGATGCCGCGACAACAGGTGATATCATCACTGTAGGCGCCGGGACATATCCCGAGGCCCTGCTGATCGATGGCATAGACCTGACGATCACAGGCGCAGGAACCGGATCGTCGTTCATCACCGGCACCGCATTAGAGACCTTGTACATCGTGAGGATAACCAACGGTGCTGTCGTCGACTTTTCAGGTTTCACGGTCGACGGAACCGGTATCGACCGGCAGTACGGTATCTTCGCCGATGCCGGCTCCGACGGTGATATCCACGACAACGTGGTCATGAACGTCTCCTGGCCGGGTGCCGGTGGTCTGGCCATACGGCGGCAGGAGTGTTACATCGATGTCACCGACAATAACGTATACGGCTTCGGGCGGATCGGTATCTATACACGCGATGACACGATCCTTCTTACCGATACCGGCGTTATCTCCGGCAACACTGTTACGGGCCTCGCTGGTCTCGATCCAGCTCGTCTCAGTTACGGGATTTCCGTATATAACGGCAATCCGACCATCGATGACAACCATATATATGATTGTATATCTGGCGCGGATGTCGACCAGTGGGCCTCTTCGGGGATGGATCTCTGGAATGGTGATGCGCTGACAGTTTCGAACAATGATATCCATAACAGTGGGTATGGGATCATGGGTCTGAACTGTACGCCGACCATGTCGGGCAACACTTTCTTTGACATAGAGGCTGACGATGTGCGTCTCGATCTTTGTGTCAAAGCCAATCCAACTCCGAGCGTGTACGAGATATACAACACGATTCAGGAGGCGATAGACGCTATTCCGGTCACTACGGCTCATGTGGTCGTGTGGCTTGGTGTATACGGGGGAGGCGGTACCTACGCCGAAGCTCTGAATGTAAACAAATCGTGTTCTATCTGGGGCCACGACCGCAGCACCGTCATTCTTGATGTCGAAGGCTTTGCCGTCAACGGTGCGGGTGTCTATATCAACGCGGACGACGTGCTGATATCTGGATTCCAGCTCGAAGGTAACAATGCAGTGTCGACTCCGCGTTACGGCGTCAAATTCGGTGCGTATGACGGCTGTTCTCTCGACGATGCCGAGATACGCAACCTCTATCGTTCCGGTATGGACGCTCTTGGAGCGACAAACCTGTCGATCAGCGATGTGGAGGCGAAGGATAACGGCGGCAACGGCCTGCAGCTCTGCGACTGCAGTGACGTCACCTTCGAGAACATCACTACGAGCAACAACTCATGGGGCGGCGTAGCGATGTTCACCTGGGGACTGTACTCTCCGATCGGTGTGACGGGCATCGTCTTCACCGGAACGAACAGTTTCGGCGAGACAGGTTCCGACGTGGGTGGTATCTACCTCGAGGAAGGTAACTCTGCCACGCCGACAAGCCCATACCCGATCACCTACAGCACAAACATCCTGGACGGAGCGGATGTCACCCTGCAGCTCGCGGACGTGACCCACTCGCTGACGGGCAACTCTGACAACGATAACAATTACACGAGATTCTACGCGACCCTCGCCGACGCTCAGACAGCGGCTTCGGGCGCGGTGAGCCACATCCTTGACGGCCGCTATATTACCGAGCTGGCCGGCACGGATCTCTACGTCCCGGCGAACCTCGGTGGCGTGGGCCCTGCTGTGGCAGCGGCCAACTCCGGTGATGTCGTCCATGTGGATGCGGGCACCTTCACGACTTCTGAGCAGGTAGTCGTTGACAAGGACCTCACCCTTGAAGGCCCCGGATCGTTCCTGACGACGATCAACCTGTCGTTCAATACCGGAACCGCCGGCGACGCGCGCGGATGGTTCCTGGTGACCTCGGGATACGATTTCGATCTGTCGGGCGTTACGCTTGACGGCACGGGGCAGGACGTATACCAGGGAATCCGCAACATGGGCCTTGGTTCATGCGACGATGTAGTGTTCAACGAGATCAAGCACAGCGCCAGCCCGTATTTCGGCACGGCGATAGCGGCGTTCGGTACCGGACCCCTGGACGTCACGGGATGCGCGTTTACCGAGATCGGGCGTATAGGGCTCCTATACTTCGGTACCGGTGTGAACGTCTCCAACTTCACCGGCAACACGTACGCCGGAAAGGGTGTCGGCGACTGGCTCGACTACGCACTCGACATCAGCGCCGGTGCGATAGTCAATGTAGTTGACAACTACATCTCAGGATGTCGCGGCGTTGCAAGCACGGACGGGTCCACATCGGGCGCCGTCATGGTAACAACATATTTTGGAGCAGGGACAGAAGCGAATATCACCGACAACGTCCTCACTGATAACAGTACGGGGATACTGGTCGGATATGACGCTACCGATGCGAGCACAGTCGTGGCTCACAACAACGCGATCTACGGGAACGATACAGGTGTGAGCAGCCAGATAGCCACGGTCGACGCTCTGAACAACTGGTGGGGCGACGCCTCCGGGCCATACCACGCCACACTCAACCCGGCGGGAACAGGCAACGAGGTCTCCGACAACGTTCTGTTCGACCCGTGGATGGGTGCTTTCAACGTTCTCAGTGTAGCTCCCGCCTACGGGACTACGACCTGCACAGATCCGATCACCTTTACGTTCTGGTTCGACAATGTCGGTGCCGACGAGGTGCGCGGAGTCAACGTGACCTTCCAGGT
>CAZCEX010000588.1:0-2999 GCA_964497785.1 uncultured Thermoanaerobaculia bacterium
ATCGACGGCAGGACCCCGCGCGAAGAGTACATGGCGTGCCGCGAAGAGGTCCTCGAACAGCTTGGCATCATGGAGCAAATGCTTGGCGAGGATATTCGTCCCGAGCTGGCGCGCCACGGGCTGCAGCTGCTCGATTGGCAAGACCTTGACCGGAACCAGCGCGAGAAGGTCAAGCGGTATTTTGATGAAGCAGTACTTCCCATTCTGACTCCGCTCGCTGTGGATGCGGAGCACCCGTTCCCATTCATCGCCGGGCTCGGCCTGAACCTCGCCATCTCCCTGAAGAGGAATGGCAAAAAACGTCTGGTCTGCCTGAAGGTCCCTGCAAACCGGGTCCGGTGGGTTCCTCTCGGCAAGAAGGGTGGGTTCGTACCTTTGGAGCAGGTGATGGCGGCCAACCTCGATCAGCTCTTTCCTGACGAGAAGGAGGTTCAGGTTTCGCTCTTTCGGGTCACTCGTGGAGCGGAGGGTACCCCGACGAATATCGATGGTCTGGCCGACAGTGATCCTCTCGACAGCCCCGGAAGCATTATCTCGCTGGTAACGGACGAGCTCAAAGCTCGCAAGTTCGCCGGTGCGGTTCGGCTCGAGGTGTCCTCGGATATGCCCGGGAGTCTGCGGAAATGGCTCCAGGCTCAAGTCAAGGTAAATCAAGAAGACGTGTACGTTTTCGAAAAGCTCACAGGTTTCGCTGATTTCCTGAGCTTCAGGCCAGACAAGAAACGGCCAAAGCTTGCGGATCCGGAGTATCACTCGGTGACTCACCCCCGTCTCGCGAATCTGGTGTCGTCGGACCCGTCGGCCATCTTCTCCGAGATCCGGCGCGGCGACATTCTGCTCCATCACCCCTACCAGAGCTTCGATTCCTCGGTCCTGAGGTTTCTCGAGGCGGCGGCTCTGGATTCTCAGGTATTGGCCATCAAGCTGACGATCTACAGAACCTCGTCGAACTCCCCGATTGTCGAGGCCTTGGCCGATGCTGCGCGCAGGGGAAAGGAGGTTGCGGTTGTCGTCGAGATCACGGCCCGGTTCGACGAGGCGCCGAACATCCAGTGGGGTCGTTTTCTGGAGAACGAGGGTGTGCACGTCTCCTACGGGGTGGAAAAGCTCAAGACGCACGTCAAGGCTGCTCTCGTCGTGCGTGAGGACGAGGATCGCGTCAGGCGGTATGTGCACCTCGGAACGGGCAACTATCACGAAGGCACTGCCCGGGTTTATACGGACCTCGGGGTGCTGACTTGTGATCAGGATCTCACGGCGGATGTCGCGGCGGTATTCAACGAGCTCTCTTCGGCCACTCCCTGTGAGCGGTATCGCAAGCTGCTCGTCGCTCCGCATACGATGAGACAACGATTCATGACCCTGATCGACCGCGAGATTGAGCATGCCAAAGCCGGGCGTGCATCCGGTATTCGAGCGAAAATGAACCAACTGCAGGATCCCTCAATCATCCGCCAGCTTTACGCCGCCTCGTGCGCTGGTGTTTCGGTTGATCTCAACGTACGTGGTTTGTGTAGCTTGAGGCCTGGGGTTTGTGGTCTGTCGGAAAATATTCGAGTGTTTTCAACCCTGGGTCGTTTCCTCGAGCATGCGCGACTCTATCGCTTCGAAAACGACGGGCAGCCCGAATTTTTCCTGGGATCGGCGGACTGGATGAAGCGGAACCTCGACGGTCGGGTGGAAACGGCATTCCCGGTCGAGGACACCAGTCTCTGCAGGGAACTCGATGCGATTCTTGAAGTGTATGCAGCGGACAATCACTCGGCGTGGGACATGAATTCGGATGGAACCTACTCACGGCGTCGCCCGGCCGACGGTGAAGAAGGCCGCCCGGCGCAGCAGGTATTTCTGAGCCGAGCCGCGGATCGGTGATCGACGCCGCTACCGTGATCGCGCCCGAATTCGTGACCGTGTCCGAGTCGGTGGCGGTGGCCGTGACCGGATCCGTGACGGTGGCGGCGATCCCGGCCGCTGCCGCTGATCCTGTTCCTGCCCCCTGCCCCCGCCGCTGAACGCTGCCGCTCATTGAATGACGATATGCAGATTTTATTTGCCCATTGTCATATTTGGACATTTCTGTTGTAGAAACTTGACAATCATATACTCAGATCATAAAATATCAACTGGAGATTCTTTCCCGAAGGACGTCTCCTAGAGGAGAAGAACATGAACATGGAAAAAATGACTCAAAAGAGCCAAGAAGCGATTGCTGCCGCTCAGACTCTCGCCGTTCGGCAAGGACACCAGGAGGTCGGCGTCGATCATCTCGGGCTTGCCCTGCTCGAACAGGAGTCGGGACTCATGCCGCGACTTCTCGAGCGTATGGGGGTCGAACCGGAGAAGATTCGATCAGCTCTTGCCAGAGATCTCGAGACCAGACCCTCCGTATCGGGTCCCGGCATCGAGGCCGGCAAGATTCTTATTACGCGTGCTCTGCAACAGCTCCTGGTTGCTGCTGGGGACGAGGCCAAACGACTGATGGACGAGTATGTGTCGGTCGAGCATCTCGGCATCGCACTGATCGACAGCGGTGAAGGTTCGGCGACCGGCCGGCTGTTGGCCGGCGACGGCGTGAATCGCGATCGTTTTCTTCAGGCACTGACAGCCGTGCGCGGTAACCAGAGGGTGACGTCAGTGAACCCAGAAGAATCATACGAGGCGCTCGAAAAGTATGGCATCGACCTGGTGTCCCAGGCACGAGCGAACAAACTCGATCCGGTCATCGGTCGGGATGCAGAGATTCGCAGGGTCATTCGGATCCTGTCGCGCAAGACAAAGAACAACCCCGTGCTCATCGGGGAGCCCGGTGTCGGCAAGACGGCGATTGTCGAAGGCCTCGCCCAACGCATCGTTCGCGGCGATGTGCCGGAGTGGCTCAAGGACCGCGCGGTGTTTTCACTCGACATGGGGTCGTTACTCGCAGGCGCCAAGTACCGAGGCGAGTTCGAGGAAAGGCTGAAGGCGGTTCTCAACGAGGTCAAGCGTTCGGATGGGCGTGT
>CAZCEX010000589.1:0-2981 GCA_964497785.1 uncultured Thermoanaerobaculia bacterium
AGGGAGGCCTCCTCGGAATATGTAGATCGCTAAGCCGGTGGCGGTCATCGTGAACAGGGTGTAAATGGCCATCCCACGGAAGAGGGCCTTCGGATTCTCACCTTTGACTTCGACGTAGTCGATCCGGGGATAGACGTGGCGGGCGCGGATTGTCCTCAGGCCCGGCCCGAGGATCAGAATTGTCAAGTCATCATCTGAAAACGCCCATTGGTGAATGATGTGGGTCAGAGGTATGCCCACAAATCAGGTTGGTGGTCGCCGCTGCGGAGTGAACACCTTTGCGCCTTTGCGTTTCAATTGCCCTATATCGCCTCCCGGCTGCCACTCACGATCAACCTGACACAACGGGACAGGCCTGGTCCGGGTTTGACTGCCGCAGGTGATTGCGATCCGGAACAGGTATCATCTGCCGGTTGGATCGGAGTTCAGTCATGTCCGGTGAAACAAGCAGATCGCGTATGGGCCAAGGCCTCGTGGCGGGCGGTACGCAGACCGCCGCGGGCCACGGCTTCGGCACTGCGCCGGTCTTTCTCGCCGGCATCAGCACCATTCTCGGCGCCGTGCTCTTCCTGCGTTTCGGCTACGCGGTCGGCAACGTGGGCGTGCTCGGCGCCATGGCCATCATCCTTCTCGGCCACCTCGTGACCGTGCCGACCGCCATGGCCATCGCAGAGATCGCCACCAACCGGAAGGTCGAGGGTGGCGGCGAGTACTTCATCATCTCGCGGTCCTTTGGCACGACGATCGGCGCCGCCATCGGCATTGCTCTGTATTTTTCGCAGGCGATCTCGGTGGCCTTTTACTCCATCGCCTTCGCCGAAGCATTTCAGCCCCTGGGGCCGTGGCTGGAGTCGATGGCGGGCGTGCCCTTCGATCCGCGCATGGTGTCGCTGCCGATGGTTCTGATTCTGGTCTCACTGATGGTATTCCGTGGCGCCGACCTCGGCGTGAATGCACTGTGGGTGGTCGCGGCGGTCCTCGGCGCCTCCTTGCTGTTGTTCTTTGCCGGTCGTCCGCTCGAAGGCGCCGAGGCCGGGTCCCTCCATCTTCTCAGCAAGGTCCAGGATGCCGACGGGTTCTTCCTGGTCTTCGCTATCGTATTCCCGGCTTTCACCGGCATGACCGCCGGTGTCGGTCTGTCGGGAGACCTCAAGAACCCGCGCCGGTCGATTCCCCTCGGGACCCTGGCAGCCACGAGCATCGGCATGTTGATGTACGTGGCGGTGGTATTGAAGCTGGCGGCGTCGGCCTCGCCCGAAGCGCTCGCCGGCGACCAGCTGATCATGTCGCGTATCGCCTTGTGGGGGCCGATCATCCCCATCGGTCTGGCCTGTGCCACGATCTCGTCGGCGATCGGCTCCATTCTGGTTGCGCCTCGGACTCTGCAGGCGCTCGGTGGTGACGGTGTATTTCCCTCCCGCATCATCAACCAGGCCCTCAGTCGCGGTCGCGGCGTCAGCAACGAGCCGCGAAACGCCACCCTGGTGACCGGTTGTATCGCGGTCATCTTCGTGGCTGCAGGCAACGTCGACTTCGTAGCCCGGATCATCTCCATGTTCTTCATGGTCACCTACGGCTCCTTGTGCGCCATCAGCTTCCTCGAGCACTTCGCCGCGCGTCCCAGTTACCGGCCCACCTTCCGTTCGCGTTGGTACATCAGTCTTCTCGGCGCCGTGGTGTGTCTGTTGCTCATGTTCCAGATGGACCCGGTATATGCCGCCCTCGCCCTGGTGATGATGGCCATCATCTACCGCCTCGTTCGTGCCTCCCGGGAGGACGCCGGCGATGATCTGGCGGTCATCTTCAAGGCGGCCATGATTCAGGCCACCCGCCACATGCAGGTGCGATTGCAGAGCAGCGCCCAAAACGTAGCCGCCGAGCAGTGGAGGCCGAGCATCATCATGGTCGACGGTCGGACCTTTGACCGATCCGCCCCGTTACAGCTGCTGTCGTGGCTTTGCCACAGGCATGCGGTTGGCACCTATCTCCATTTTATCCAGGGTTTTCTCAACCGAGAGAACGTCGAAGAGAGCCGCGGGGCCATGGACGACCTGTTGCGTCTGGCACAGACCCGAAAATCCAGCGTCTTCGTGGATACGATCGTCAGTCCCTCGATGCGCTCGGCCCTCGCCCAGAGCCTGCAGGTCCCCGGCATTTCCGGCATGGAAAACAACATGGTCATGTTCGAGTACTCGACCCACGATGCAATCGAGGTCCGGGAAGAGGTGCTCGATGGCTGCCAGATGGCCGCGGCGACAGAGATGGATACTCTGGTCCTGCGCCACGGCGACCAATTCTTCGGCTCCCGTCAACGCATCGACATCTGGCTGACCATGCACGATTGGCGCAACGCCTCCTTGATGATCATGCTCAGCTACATGCTGGTGGGGCATCCCGAGTGGCGGGAAGCCGAGATTCGAATTCTGGCAGCAGTTCCAGAGGAGCAGGCAGCCGAAGAGACCGCTCGCCTCGAAGAGATGGTCGCCACCGGACGCATTCCCGTGAGTCCTCGCAACCTCAGCATCTTCCCCACTGACAAACAGATCGAATTTTCGGCACTGGTGGCCGAGTATTCGGAAGGCAGTGATCTCGCGATCCTCGGATTCACACCGGGACGGCTCGCAAAGAGGGGCATTGAGCTCTTCGACAAGCATCCGAGCCTTGGCGACGTGCTCTTCGTTTCGAGCCAGCGCGAGCTCAGCATGGAGTAGGATCGGTGTCGCCGCACACCGGAACCGTGAACGAGAGCGCCCCGAGGCGCTTTTTCGCCCAGGTGGCCGGGTTGGCCGGTACCGGAATGCGGGCGATGGAGTTGGTCTGGAGCTCGAGCCGGCCTCTCACCGGTGCGCTGGCAGCGCTGACACTTGCAGCCGGAATCCTGCCGGCAGTCACGGCCTGGCTGGGCAAGAAGGTCATCGATGCGGTAGTGGCGGCGGCGACCTCCGGCGCGCCGGTCTCCGAAGCCCTGATGTGGGTTGCGG
>CAZCEX010000590.1:0-2976 GCA_964497785.1 uncultured Thermoanaerobaculia bacterium
ATCGGCAATCTCATGGGAACGGTTTCCAGGATTCAAATCCGGGCCACCACCATCACCCTCTGGGATCGCAGCGAGATGATCGTTCCGAACAAGGAGTTCATCACCGGCAAGCTGGTGAACTGGACTCTGGCGGATTCCAAACGACGAATCGAGGTCCCACTTCGCATTGCCTACGGGGCGGATCTCGAGCTGGTCAAGCAGACCCTCATCGACGTCGCTGGGCGCCACCCCAACGTTCTTGATGATCCGCCACCACAAGCTTTACTGCTCGATTTCGGCGATGACGCCATCAAGTTCGAGCTTCGCTTCGTCGTCTATTTCGGCAAGGGACTCAAGACCAAGGACGAGGTCCAGATGGCGGTTGAAAAGGCCTTTCGGGAGAATGACATCGAGTTCGCGTTGCCGCAGCTCAAGCTGAGTCTGCCGGAGCAGGCCGGAGCAGCGGAAACTGACGAAAAGCAGAAGAAATAGCCACAAGAAGGCGGGGATGGTGGCGCGGATTTACCGAGATGTTTTCGCCACCTTCTTGTGGCTATTTCTAGTGATGAAGACGGCTCAGGGGTTAGAGTGTCGGTATGGATCGAGAGCCTGAAACCCGGGCCAGCGCCTTCGCGGTCAAGCTCGTCCGGCTTGCGACCCTGGTTCACAGACGCGAGGGCGCCGATTGTGTGAGCGTCTCGACCGCCGAGCTCTGCAAGGCGATGGACAAACCGAGAGGCGCAACGAACGACGAGGTCAGACGGTTCAGCCTCGCCGTGCAGCGCCACCTCGGACCGCTCGGCATGACCGCCGCCTGCGGGTGCGGCCACCTGGCACTGCAGGTGATGGTAGCTGACGCGATGGATCGAGCAATTGGCGAAAACCGCGACCTTGAAGTCTTCTGCCCGAAGGACATCACCGCCTATCTCACGTCCCACGATCGCTGAAACGTATAGGAGAACAAAAAATCCCGATGCACTCATTGGTGCACCGGAGCACCTGAGCGTGCGACGGAGCCCGGGACCACAGTCGGAGACCACGGAATAGACAGGCATGCCAATTGCATTTGGATGCTTCGGACCAAGGAGGGAACCATGTCTTCATCGCCGAAACAGGCTGGTCAGATTTCTTTTCGATTGAATACAATCCTGGCAGTGATGCTGGCAGGCGCCGCAGCCGCCTGTGGCAATGTCGCAGGCACGGGCGCGGTGGCAGAGGCCACGGAGGGCCGGACCACGGTCTTTGAGCGCCACGCCGAGCCGCGAGAGAAAGCCTTTGACATTCTGGTGCCCAAAGGCTGGCAGACCGACGGCGGCATCATGCGCGTCGACCCTACCGCTCAGGGTGGGGCGGCGCAGTCGATCGAAGCCAAGCTTGATTTTTCCGTAAAGCGCGACGGCAGCGGAAGTGTATTGCTGCGCTGGCTGCCGGACACCTGGTTCATCGACGCCAGCATGACGCCGGCCGGCCAGATGGGTCTCTTCCCACCCGGCAGCAACTACAACGGCATGATCGTGATGCCG
This sequence comes from uncultured Thermoanaerobaculia bacterium, assembly GCA_964497785.1. Taxonomy (GTDB): domain Bacteria; phylum Acidobacteriota; class Thermoanaerobaculia; order Thermoanaerobaculales; family Sulfomarinibacteraceae; genus CAZCEX01. The sequence goes on from CAZCEX010000590.1 coordinate 1,503, forward strand.
ACCTTGCCGGCGCAGGCGTTCCTGCAGCAGGTGGCCTTCCCCTACGCACACCCGAATGCGAGTCAGGTCGAGGTGGTCGAAGGCAAACCTCTGCCGAAGCTCGCCCAGGACATGACCAACGCGCTCAACGCCACGGTGCCGATGCTGGCCGGGCAGGTTCGCTATGACGCGGGCATGATCCGGGTGCGCTACTCCGAGGGCGGGGTTCGCTACGAGGAGGTCATGGTCACGGCAATCGAGAACATGGGGCAGATCGCGGCCGGAATGTGGCGCAATCGCCAGACCGAAGTTGCTCGTGCACCGATAGGGGAGCTGCAATCATGGGAGCCGGTGATGGCGGTCGTTCGCACCTCGGTGCGTCTCAACCCCCAGTGGGTAGCCGCCGAGATCCGAAACCAGGCGGTTCGCAGCAATACGCTCAATCGGACCATGGCGGAGATCAATCGCATCGGCGAAGAGATCGCCGACAGCCGCGAGCGTACCAACTGGGAGATCCAGAACGACATGTTCTTGACCCTGATGGAGCAGGAAGAGTACGTCAATCCTTATACCAAGGAGGTCGAGATCGGCAGCGACCAGTGGCAACACCGGTGGGTCAACGAAGGCGGCGATGTGATCTACAGCGATCGTGAGGGCTACGACCCCAACATCGATATCCACCTCAATCGGTCCGACTTCAAACGAACTCCCGTGCGCAAACGTTTTCCACAGTAGGGGTATCTGACCGGCTGTGCCGTAAAAGATCTTCGATCAGTCCTCTGTTGTACGATTGCGGGTATAGGATAGGGCACATCGATCTCCCGGGATTTTCGGTTGCCGCCCCCGGTGAACGCGATGCAGCGAAGGGTTTCGCACATGGCTTCTCATAACGACTCACCCCGTCAGGGGTTCAAGGGCTACTTCGAGTGGTTCGTCCACTCCGAGGTCACCGGCAGCATCCTGCTGCTCGTATGCACGATCATCGCCCTCGCGGTGGCGAACTCACCGTGGTCGGAGAGCTACGAGCACCTCCTCCATACCAATGTCGGCCTGAGCTGGGGCGACGCGGCCTTCAAGCTCTCCGTGCACCACTGGATCAACGACGGTCTGATGGTCATCTTCTTCTTCGTCGTCGGGTTGGAGATTAAGCGCGAGTTGGTCGTCGGCCAGCTGTCAACGGCCGACAAGGCCATACTGCCGGTAGCAGCGGCTCTGGGCGGCATGGTGGTGCCCGCGGCGTTGTACGCGGCGCTCAACGTCGGAGGCGAAGGGGCATCGGGCTGGGGCATACCAATGGCGACGGATATCGCCTTCGCCCTCGGCGTGCTGGCCATGTTCGGCAAGAGGGTGCCGATCGGGCTCAAGGTCTTCCTCACCGCGCTCGCCATCGCCGACGACCTCGGCGCGGTGACGGTCATTGCCCTCTTCTACACTGATACGATCGACTTCAAGGCGTTGGTGGTCGGCGCGGTATTGCTCGGGTTGCTGTTCGTTG
>CAZCEX010000591.1:0-2970 GCA_964497785.1 uncultured Thermoanaerobaculia bacterium
CCGCGTTCTCTGTCGAAATCGAGGTCAGAGGCCCCACGAGCTTTCTACAAACTTCGGAGTCGCTGACCTGGATCCGGAGGGTGCCACGTGTTTCAAAGTTGGAGGGTGCCACGTGTTTCAAAGTTAACGAAGGCAGCGGTCGAGCAGTAGGCCCGCCCGAGAAGGACTGCTGTTGAGCTATTATGATGTCCCGTCCACGCAGAAGGGAAGCCTTCTGTGCCCCGAAACTCGCGCATATTCGCAACCTACGCCATCTATCACGTCTACTGTCGAACGGCGCGCGGCGAGTTCGTGTTCGAAGATCAGGGGGAGGCCGAGCGTTGGATTGATACGGTCGCCTTCGTCGCGCAACAGGATCGGGTGACGATCTTTGTCTGGTGCCGATGTCTTGTGACCACCCTTACCGTCGCCGGACTCGGATATCGAGCCAAGGATCTCGCCAAGTACCTCGACAAATCGTCAGTCTCGGTCAGTCGCTGGCTCAGCGAAGGCACGCGCCTTCAGCTCAACGACCCCGGTTTTCGCCGCCAACTGCGAACGCTGAGAAAGTCGATCGATTCGTTGTAGAAAACTCGAATCCCCGACTCCCATGACAAGGTCAAACAAGGGTTGATCACCGTCAATCAGAAAGCACCGCACTGAGAGCCGCTCGTGTCATCAACTTTGTGAACTTCGAAAAACGTGGCACCGATCTGACACCGATCCCAGGCGGACACCGAACCGGTCACGCCACCGCCCGCCGTCCAGTCAGTTTGCTTCACCTCGCCGGCCACTCCGAGCGCAGCGCACAACAGCACGCCGCCGGTAGTCGTGGCAATCGTTCTCTTCATCAATACCCCCGCTTTCAACAGGGAACCACGGCGAATGGCAGGGGTTGGTTGCCGCATCCACGGTGATTGGAAAAGGTGCCGGTCACGCCTTTCGCCATTCAACACACCTCGTTACAGAGCTGCGATGGCAGCGTCGGGCTGATCGAGTGATCGCAGGTAGTTCCGGTCTTCTATTCGACGGCCTGTCGCCCGCGAGAAGAACCTGGTGCGGCTGGCAAGCTGGAGTGTGCTGGGTAAGACCTGTACCTTCGACCCGTAGCTTCCTATCGGCCGAAAGAAAGGATAAATTTCCTCGGCTATCTACCTGGCTGCGTCGCTCACCCGGTCGGTGATAAGCTGCGATAGCTGATGGATCGACATCGTGTGGATAACGCCTCAGATATGGAGACCCTCCTGAAGAGCGGCGGGCTGATCGTCGTAGCGCTGACTGTGCTTGCCGGAGTTCTGGCTGTCGTCGGCCTGCTCGCCTTGAGCCTGCATCTCGGAGATTCACGAGCATTCCGCCTTTCTGCGATTCGAATCAGCTATTTTGACCTGTTCAGATCCGGGCTTGTGCTTGGCGGTCTCGGACTCGTTGCCCTTATCAGCGCTCGATTCAGTCGATCGCTCTTCTGGTTGCTCGCCTGGCCTGCAGCACTCTGCGCCTGGATCGTGGTAATTCCTGGATTGATCAAAACGGTGGAGCCGCCTGCCCAGCCGATTTCCCCACCTTCGGACCGTCCTGTGTTCACTCGGATGCCGGATGTGCCCCTTTCCGGCGAATCCCAGATTCGCGACCTGATCGACATCGCCTCTCCGGCAGACATTCACAGAATTCGTACTGATCTCGTGTCCCACGTGTGGAAGACGGAGACGCTGCCAACCGAGGTGATGCCCGATACGGTTGTTCGAGGCGTTGCTGCGCCGTTTGCTTTCGTCGAGGACTGCCTGGAGCGGACCGATTACGTTGAGATTGAACTCGACTACGGCTTCCGAGCAATCGCCTATCACCTTGTTCCCAGCGGAGGCGCCGAGGCCGTGGTCATCTTTCACGGCGGACACACCGCCGAGGGGTTTGTCGGCTTTCTCCCTGTGATTGAGCGATTGCTGTGTGAGGGCTATGCGGTCCTTGGCATGTCGATGCCGGGAACCTACACCAACCACCAACCCCGCTGGGTCAATTCATCATTTGCCGGCCCTGTTCTGATTGGCGGGCACGACGACTATGCTATTCTGGAGTCGTCGAACTTCTCTCCAATCAAACTCTTCCTCCACCCGGTTGTGGTCGGGATCAACTGGATGGTGGCCGAGTTCCACTACAACAAGGTGTCCATGGCTGGTGTCTCGGGGGGTGGCTGGACCACAACTCTGTCCGCCGCCGTGGACTCTCGTATTCTGCAGAGTTTTCCGGTCGCAGGAAGCTTGCCGTTCTACCTGCGATCTGTCTCCCCTCAGCCCGTGAATAGTATTGGCGACTATGAGCAACGGACGGCGCCCTTGTATCGCCTCGCCAACTACCTCGAGCTGTACGTGCTCGGCGCCAGCGGGCGGGGGCGAAGCCAGCTCCAGATTCTCAACCAGTTCGATACGGTCTGTTTCGCTGGTGTCGGTGCTTTGGGCTATGCTCCGGTGGTCGAAGACCTAGTCCGCGAGGCAGGTGAAGGCGGAAGATATGAGCTTTTCCTCGACGATTCGCACTACGAGCATATACTCTCAGCGGTCGCCCTCGACCGCGTAGTTGCTGAGCTGAACAGGTAGGAGATCGCGGTGTGTCTGGTCTGAGCGGGGATTCGAGATACGAGGAGGCCATTCAACGACGAAGACAGACGCCGACAACCGGACATTCAGAATTGAAAATAGATGAAGTCCTGACTGCCTGATCCCAAGAAGAGCACGATCGCTACCAAAGCCAGAGCCAAGTTCAGAGGTTTAACACCGTAAGAATTTTATGCACAAATATTCACCAACGGCAGCAGCAGCAGCAAGGCAACCAGAAGCCCATCACCATGACGGCATCGACCGGGTCTATCTTGGCCAACTCGATACCGAGTCACCCCCAGTCACGGTCTCTGTAGCTTTTAACCACAAGTTGAGATCCCTCGGTGGCGAGACATCGAGGTAGAGAAGTGCCCCGCAGCTCGGGCAGAAGCCCCTCTTCTGA
>CAZCEX010000592.1:0-2966 GCA_964497785.1 uncultured Thermoanaerobaculia bacterium
CCGCTACAATCTCCTGCAAAGCGACTTTGCGTCTCTGTGGGTCGATGAGCTTGGGCGTCTGTCCTCTGTAAAGCCGTGCGCGGACTACGAGTGTAATGAATGCGAGTTTCGACTGGCGTGTACTGGATGCCCTGGGTTTCATTATCAGGAGAGCGGCTCCGAAGGGGTGCGCTCGCATTTTCTGTGCGCCATGGCGGAGCTTCGCTGGAAGAAAATCCAGAAGGCCAGGGTTGAAGGCAATAACATGAATAATCACGGCGTAGCCGTGGAGGAGCTGGAATGGGAAACAGAGGTCGAATGAAAACGGGGAAGCGGGGCGTCACGAAGAGGTCTTACGAGAAGCCGGCCGTGCAGACCATCGATCTGGTGGCGGAAGAGGTCCTGGCCCTAGGTTGCAAGCTCGCCTCCGCCGACGGACAGTCCAACGTCAGCGGCGCCACCTGCACGCAGGCCACCTGCGTCGGTGCGGGGTCGTAGGGTTTGCAGTCCCATACTCCTGGGAGTGCAGAACTGGGTCGGTTTTTCCGAAGGGCCGACGGTGTCATCCGTCGGGACATCGCCGGTGAGACACTTCTTGTTCCGGTGAAAGGCCAGCTCGCTCAACTGCAGCAGATTTTTGCCCTAAACCCGGTCGCAGCCCATGTCTGGGACTGCCTCGACGGTGAAAGTGACCTGGCGGCTGTTCTCGACGGCATCGTGCACAGTTTCGAGGTCGAGCCCGAGGTCGCACGGTCTGACCTGCTTGAACTCGTTGACGAGCTCAACAACGCCGAGCTGATTGTGGCAGGTCGGCGGAAGAGCTGAGCTGGGGCATGACCGACACCTTCCGAATAGAGATTGCCGGCGTATGTTTCGCGGTCGAGCTTGCAGACAATGTGCGGATCATCGAGATCGACCCGATTTACCAAACGTTTCTGAAGCCGACGGCTGGGCCCCTGCCACGAATCGACGTCGCTGTCGATCTCCGCTTCGATCAACCTCCAGAGCTGGCGGCGCTGCCACTGCTGTTCGACACCGGTGAGTCGTGGGTGGCCCACGCCGACGGTGACGCCGTGATCTTGTCCATGCCGGCACTGCAAGGACGGGATGGTTTGATGTGGTCGGCACGCCTGCAGCCTGATTGCCATCGTGTTTCGCTTTTCTGCGGGGAAGATCTGGTTGATCGGGTGGCTGGGGAGATCCTGGTCGCAAATCCCCTCTGCTATCCGCTCGATCAGCTGTTGCTGATGTTTGTGCTCGCCGAGGAAGATGGGGTCATCGTGCACGCCGCCGGTGTTACCAATGATGGTGTTGGCGCCCTCTTCGCAGGTCGCTCCGGTGCCGGCAAGACAACGCTCATGAGGCAGATTCAGGACTACGCCGGACTCTACGGTCTCAGCGACGATCGGGTCGTGGTCCGCGCGATCGGTCGTGACCTGTGGCTGTGCGGCACACCGTGGGCAGGGGAGGGAAGGGTGGCAGCCAACCGGGCTGTGCCGTTCGGGGCCGTCGTGCTGCTGCACAAGGCGGAAGTCTCGCATCTTGAGCCCATCAGCCCTGGCGAGGCCGTTCTCCAGCTTTTGCCGACCACCTCCGTTCTCTGGTTTGACCAGCAGCGAATGACCCGGTCCCTGGATTTCTGCGAGCAAATGGTCGAGACGGTCGGCGCATGGGAGCTTCATTTTGCCCCGGAACCCGAGGTCGGCAACGTCGTAGCGGAGCTCCTGACGTCGGTTTGACCGGCACGCGGGGTTTTCGGCCGGGCCTTCAGGACCTCGAACGTATCTTTCGCTACTTCGAAGATTGTTTGCCTGTGAAGGGTACGGAGATCGTGCGACCTATTTTCGCCACGACCCGCGAGAGTAGGTTGAACAGACCGAGCCGGGAAAAGACGGCAAGGGCCTTCCGCGCAGAGTGGGGTCCTCGTCGAATCGGCACACCGTGGCGTTTTATTGCAGTGACGGTGCCGAGGATGTTGGTATCTTCGACGGGTGGATCGGCGTCAAAAGCGGCGTCCCCACGCGTGACCCATTGCGTTTTGCGGCGCTTCACAACCCTGTGAACAATGAGCCGCCCGCGGTCATCGAGAAAAATGACGACATCCCCAGTCCGAGGAGTCAGGGGCTTGAGAGTAACGACGTCGCCTGAGCGCACAAACGGCCACATGCTCGATCCCGTGACCTCGATCTCGACCAGCAGACCATCGGCGAGCAGCGAACGAACCAGCTCAGCAAGAGCCTCGGGCGGCAGTTTCGATCGACAAGAGGCGCGATCAGAGGATTGAATCATCGGCGATGCCTCATTTCGCTGACCTCCTTCATCGGGGGGCTGCCACTCAAGTGGTAGCAGTCCCGTTACCGTGCTCCATTGTGCACCAGAAAGCGGCCGCTTGAGCCATGCGGGTGGTCAGTCATCACATGGGGATCGGTATGATACATTTCTGAGAGAAACGGCACTTCGTTTTTCTCCGAGGGGGAGGTTTGAATGTCACGAAGAGGTTGGCCTGGAAACGCGGCGTTGGTGTGTGTTGTTTTCGGTTTCGTCTGGTCGGGGATGGCTGCCGCCGAGGCGCCTCGCGAGCCCATTGGCCCAGCCGTGTCGGCGCCTGCCTGCTACTTTCCGGACTCGAGGGCCGTGATCGTCGATGAAGGCTTCGAGACCGCGGTGCCGCCGCCAGGATGGATTGTGGTGGCCACCCACCCCCCCAATGACACCTGGTACCAGTTCGACGGCGCCCCCCATTCGGGCGCCTTCTCTGCAGCCGTGGTCTGGGACGATCAGTTGCAGCAGGACGAGTGGCTTCTGACGCCGCAGATTGTCCTCGAGTCGGGCACCCTCTCGTTCTGGTCGAACGGCAGCCCGACATGGTGCCGGGACGGTGCTTCGGATGCTTGTGATCTCGAGGTGTGGCTGATCATCGGTTGTGCTGGCGATGGCGACGATATCCTGATCGGGATCGCCGACTCGGACTGGGCCGGAGAGTTCGT
>CAZCEX010000593.1:0-2965 GCA_964497785.1 uncultured Thermoanaerobaculia bacterium
CTCTCTGCGTCTTTGCGCCTTTGCGCCTTTGGGTTTCAAATGTCCTATATTGCCTTCTGGTTTGCACTCACGATCAACCTGACTCAAGGGGACAGGTTCGGTGCGGGTTAGACGAGCTGAGCCCGGGAACTACCGGTGAGCTGCGATCCGCGCCGCTGCCTTGAGGCAGGCCTCACGGAGGAAGTCAACGTCCGCGTCGGTGTGCGCTGTGGATGCCGCACCGTGCGCGAGCAGCAAGTGAACGTCCTCGAGGAGAAGCGTTAGCCCGAGCACATTCTCCCGGAGCGGGATGTCGCACAGGGCCGGGTCGAAGGCGGTCTCCGGGGTCTCGATTACGGTGGTGCTGCGGTGTGGGAAGTGCACGGTGATCAGCGAGCTACCGCATTCGAGACCGGCAATGTCGCCGGTGCACCGGGCGAGGATGCCGTGAGCCGCGAAGGCCGCCTCGATCACCGAACGCATACCCGCGCCGAGCCGGCCGAGGCGCGGGTAGATCTCACCGGCATTCTCCACGAGGTGCTCGAGGAAGACCTTGGCCGCCAGCATGGACGATGGGTGGGCCGAGTAGGTGCCGCCGGAGAAAGCCACTCGCCCGCCGGTCGCCCGGCCGGCCTCCTCCATGACCCGAGCCCGGCCGACAACCGCCGCCACCGGCATGCCGCCGCCGAGGGCCTTGCCGTAGATCGCGAGGTCGGGGGTGACGTCGTGGAGGGCGCCGAGTCCGCCGGGGTGGAACCTCAAGCCCGTGATCATCTCGTCTAGGATGAGCAGGGCGCCGTACTTCGTACACAGCTCGCGGGCGAGACGCAGGTACTCGGGGGTTGCCGCGATGGCGCCACCGGCGCCCAGCATGGGCTCGAGGATGAGGCACGCAAGCTCGTTCCCCGTGCGCGCGAAATCGTCGGCGAGCCGTTGCGGGTCGTTGTAACGGGTTACGACGATTCGATCGGTGAGCGACGAGGGCAGTCCCCTGGAGTCGACCGTGTCGAAGCCATTCCTATAAGCGACACCCTTGAGGAGCATGGGCTGGGCGCCGTGCCAGCCGCCGCCGGCCTTCATGACCGCGTCGCGCCCGGTGAAGGAGCGCGCAAGCAGCACCGCGTACATGGTCGACAGGCTGCCGCTGGTGGTGAAGCGCACTCGCTCGCTGCACGTCAATCGGCAAACGAGCTCGGCGAGCTCAGCCTGGAGAGCATCGACGAGCCCGCTCTGGGTGCCGAACCCGTCAGCGAAAGCTCTCGCAAGCTCCGCGGTGACGACCTCGGGGTTGTGACCGAGGACATTGGCCAAATGACCCTGCCAGAGATCGAGAATGCGGTGACCGTCCTCGTCTCGTATCCAGCCACCATGGGCCTCAACAATACGTGGCGGAAAAGGCTCGATGAGGCGGATGGCATGGCTGCCGCCATCGACCAGGACCCCGGTGGCCGCCTCGTGGATCGACGCCGATCGCGGCGACCTGCGCCGGTGCTCGTCGGCGAGCTCGTTCAGCAGAGTCGTATAGTCGGTCACGGCTGCCGACCTCTCGTTTGACAGCTACTGCAGCCACTCGATCGGCTCATCCTCGACCACCTTCATGCCGTAGGTCTCACCTTCGATGCGGACGAATACATGCACCTCTTCAGCGGAGAACAAGCTCTGCGCTTTCACTCGCTCGATCTCGAACGAGGCGATCTTCCGGTGCAGCTTCTTCGCCTTTCGCCATTCGTCGAACTCGCGGCTGGCCTGCAGCAGAAGCTCGTTGTCGGAAGGGTACTTCGTGCCTTCGAGCCACATGCACACGGCTTCCTGTATGTGGCCGTCCGCGCTCGTGCCACCGGCGGCCCAACCTTCCATGATCGTCGTGACCCGGTCCTTCGCCTGCTTCTTGACCATCAACATGTTGGCAGCCTGAATGCCGACAATCAGCACAATAACCACCACCGCGATCTTCAAGAGCGTCTTCATAGCGTTATCTCCCCTCCGATGTCGATGTCTACTCTATACCGAGCTCAGAGAATAGCTCCTGGGCGGCGGTCTGGTCACGGCAACGGGCCACTGATCATGGGCCGGAAGACTCGCTGCCACCAGATAACCGCCACCGATCAATAGGGACGGCCCCTGCAATTCAAAGGCCGTGCAACCGAGGCCCCATTGAGAGGTCACGCTGCTCTACCTTTCGGTTTACGGTTCGCGGGCGGGACGCCCACGCCACAATGCCTCGCGCGGTCGTCTCGGCTGAACAGCACCGTGGGCCTCATTGGCCTTTCTGAACCGTATTGGGTCTTGAGGCTTCTCCAATGAAACGATCACTCTGATTGTACGACCTCAGGGCCCCTCATCCGTGCTGGGCGTCAATTCACTCCGTTCTTTGATGTCTGCCCAAACCTTCTTCTGACACACCGGGCACCTGAGGAGCTTTTGTCCGCCGTTTTCCGTGGGCACATGCGGGCCGGCGAGATTGGAAAAAACCGAAATGGGGAACTCATGGGTGGATGACAACCGGCGTTCCGATCACCACAGCTCGGTAGAGCTCTCTCATGTCGGGGTCATCGAGCGCGATGCAGCCGAGCGTCCAGTCCGAGCCCGAGCCGCGGCCGTGGATGAAGATCTCACCACCCAATAGTGTATTCCACGGCGGCCGCCGTCCTTTTTCGTGGGCTTCGACAATCGAATCGTATTCGGCCTGAGAGATGAGCCCCGACCGCAGACCACGCTCGGCGTCTGACTGATTCGGGTAATTGATTCCCAGAGACAGAAGGAACTTGCTCTGCGGGTTCTTGACGCAGACACGGTACTCACCTTCCGGAGTCGCGCCGTCGCCTTGTTGGGTCTTGTCTATCACCGGATCGAAGCCCAGGCCCACCGGGTACTTTCTGAGGAGCTTTTCGCCCGAATAGAAAAGCAGGACACGGGCGGACTTGAAGACCTCGATGCGGGGGTTGGTCACGAGTTCGGGGAGGGGGGCGAGCTGCTCGGCGGAGCA